>CAYGZJ010000005.1:0-11789 GCA_964354335.1 uncultured Planctomycetales bacterium
GAAGCAGGGAAAACAAAACATTGACCCCGATGGACATATTCGGTGAAAATACTACCGGGACCACTTTTGAGACCTCTTCGACTTTTTTTAGCTGCGCCGGGCTTAATCCGGTCGTACCTAAGACAAGCGCTTTTTTATAGCGCGCCACGTAATCTAAATTGATGTCCGCTGCCTCGGGAACGGTAAAATCAATGAACACATCCACCAGAAAAAGCCCGTCAGGGCTTGAGGATATCTTGATCTTACCCAGGTCCCTGCCGATTGCCGGCGTACCTTTTTTCTCAAGGGCAAATGTCACCTCAATATCTTTATCCGCTTGCGCTAAGTCAAAAATACGCCTTCCCATCCGGCCGCACGCTCCGGCAATACCAAGTTTGATCATTTTTATACTCCTTATTTCAAAAGCCCATAGTCTTTCAGGGCAATTTTCAATTTCTCAAGATTATCCGCGGACATGCTGCACATCGGCAGCCGTAAGTCCGGCTGACACAAGCCCATCAACCCCATCGCTGTTTTTAGCGGAATAGGATTTGTCTCGATAAATATCGCCTTGATCAAAGGAAGCATTTTATAATGCAGCTCTTGGGCACGGGCAATATCGCCTTTCTCAAAAGCGCTCACCAGCTCTGCGACATCTCTGGGGATGATGTTGGCTACGACTGAGATAATACCGGTGCCGCCGATGCTCAATACCGGCAAGGTCAGGCTGTCATCTCCGGAGATCAAATCAAAACTTTTCGGGCATAGCGAACGCACCCGCGACATCTGATCAAGACTGCCTGATGCCTCTTTGACACCTACAATATTCTTACAATCACTGGCTAATCTGGCGATCGTCTCAGGCTCGATATTCACGCCGGTGCGCGAAGCGATGTTATACAGGATGATCGGGATTCTAACCGCCTCGGCCACTGCCTTAAAATGCTCATATAGGCCTTTTTGCGTGGGACGGTTATAATACGGAGAAACCTGCAAAGAAGCGTCTGCCCCGGATTTTGCGGCATGCCTGGTAAGCATGATCGCCTCTTCGGTAGAATTTGATCCTGTGCCGGCGATAACCGGGACTCTTTTTTTAGCCTGCTCGATAGTGATCTCGATCACCTTATCGTGTTCCTCAAAAGTCAAAGTGGCGGATTCACCGGTGGTGCCGCAGGGAACGATACCCGAACTGTTGTTTTTGATCTGGAAATCAATCAGTTCCCGTAATTTATTTTCGTCGATTTTTCCGTTTTTAAACGGGGTGGCAATCGCTACGATTGAACCTTTAAACATAATAAACCCTCCGAATCACTTGACCTAAAAATAAGATTGTCCGCTTTGTTGATAATACTTATGCGGATTTTAATCCGCATAGGCATAAACTCCCTTGTAAACTATGCGCGCCTTCCCCTCTAACCAGACATTTCTAAAGTTGCGGCCTTTTCTTTGGAAATAAACACTTAAGGTTTCTTTACTTTGCGTAAGCACATTGACCTTCTTGCTCATCGCAGCTGACTTTAAGGCAAAAACAAGCGCAGCGGCCGAGCTTCCGGTACCGCAGGCAAGTGTTTCCGCCTCAACACCACGCTCATACGTACGTATGGCAATAGAATCTTTATCAATCGCCTCAACAAAATTAACATTGGACCCTGCCGGCGCAAATTCCTTATGATAGCGGATCTCTCTGCCCAACACGGCCACATCGATATTCTGCAGGCCATTGACGAAAATCACGGCGTGCGGGACACCGGTATTGACGAAATTGACGCGCAGCGTCCGCCCTCCGACTCTAATGGGAATGTCTAATTTTATGCTGTGCGGGTCAGTCAGCTTGATCCTAACATTGTTTTTATTTACCTTTGCTTCGATCATTCCTGCTTTTGTTTCTATTTTTAGCTGACAGCTGACATCTGACGGCTGAGAGCTGAACAACGCAGCGCACCGCGCCCCATTACCGCACATCTCCGCTTCCGAACCATCCGCATTGAATATGCGCATCTTTACGTCAGCAACCCTTGATTTTTCCAGCAAAAGCAAACCGTCAGCTCCGATTCCAAATTTTCTGTCGCACATCCTGCGCGCAAGAACCTTTAACCTTAGAACTTTAGAACTAAAGGACTTTAGCACTATAAAGTCGTTGCCGGATGCCACCATTTTCGTAAAGATTAGGCTGCGCATATTATACGGTCAAAATTGACGGGATAATCTCGTTACGGATCAGATCCCCGGACTGCTCCCGCTTCCTGACTATAAATACTTTATCCTTTACTACCAATATTTCCTGCGCTCTGCGCCGGGAATTGTAGTTACTGGACATGCTAAAGCCATAGGCCCCGGCGCTCATCACCGCCAGATACTCGCCTTCCTTGACACAAGGCATCCTTCTTGCTTTAGCAAAAAAATCTCCGCTTTCGCAGATCGGGCCGACGACATCGACTTTCTCGTTGCGGGCGCTTGTTTTTCGTAAAGGATAGATGTTGTGATATGCCTCATATAAAGACGGCCGGATCAGATCATTCATGCCCGCGTCGACGATCACAAATTTCTTTTTCGGGCCTGTTTTTACATATAAGACTTTTGTCGCCAGGATCCCGGCGTTGCCAACGACAAACCTGCCCGGCTCCATAATGATCTTAAGGCCGGTTTTCTGCAATAGCGGCAGGACCTTGCGCGCGAAATTATCCGCAGTCTGCGGGGTTTCTTTATCATAGACGATCCCCAGGCCCCCTCCGATATTCAGGTATTCGATAGCGATCCCCTTGCCGCGCAATTCTTTAATAAAGGTGACCATCTTGGAGATCGCCGCGATATATGGCTGGCTGTCGGTGATCTGCGAGCCGATATGGATATGCAGGCCAATAATACGCACATGCGATAAAGCTTTACGCACAAGCAAAATTTGGCGCGCGCTAATAAAGTCAATCCCGAATTTATTGGTGAGTTTTCCGGTAGTAATATATTTATGTGTCTTTGGCTCGACATCAGGATTAATACGTATGGCGATATTAGTAAGCCTGTTAAGCTGTCTGGCTATACGGTCGATATTCTCTAATTCCGGGACAGACTCTACATTAAAAAACAGGATCCCTCTTCGGATCGCCTCTTCTATCTCCTTATCGGTCTTGCCGACTGAAGCGTAGACGATTTTACGCGGGTCGCATCCGACTTTGAGCGCCCGGAAAAGCTCTCCGCCTGAAACAATATCCAGCCCTGCGCCCAAATTGACCAAAGCCTTTAAAAGCGCGAGGTTAGAGTTGGCCTTTACCGAATAGCAGATCAGCGGGTTTAGTTGCCTAAAGGCGCGCTGCAATTTCAAAAAATGATCGGCCAAGGTATGGTAACTATAGACATAAAGCGGCGTACCAAAACGCAAGGCCAGATCCCGGACCCTTACTTCTTCGCAGTAAAGATCTTTTCCTCTGTATTTAAACTCATGCATGTAATTTCCTGCTCCACACTGATAATTGCCTGTTGACCAAAACCGGATTAGTGCTGCCGTATGAGCGCTTAAGATTCAAGGACGCCGCGGCATTCAATATCTTTTTCACATCCGCGTCAAGCTTAAGGGAATAGCCCTTCAGCTGCGACGGGCTTAAATCCGATATTTTTTTACCCTTATCCAGGCAGTCCTTCACCATTTTTCCCACGACATCATGCGCCTGCCTGTAAGAAACACCTTTTTTAATCAGGTATTCCACGATATCAACGGAGAACAAAGATTCGTCTTTTATCTTTGCCGCGATCGCCTCCTTCTCCACGATAATATTTTCAAAGAGATCGACAAAGATCTCCAGGATATCCTTCATTGTGTCAATGGCGTCAAAAAGCGGCGGCTTATCCAGCTGCAGGTCCCGGTTGTAAGAAAGCGGCAATCCTTTCATCAGGATAAGTACGCTTGATAAGTCCCCGTTGATTTTACCCACCGAAGCCCGGATCAATTCCAGGACATCAGGGTTCTTTTTATGCGGCATGATACTTGATCCGGTGCAGAATGAAAAATCAATATCGATGAAACTGAATTCCTTGGTCGACCAAAGGATCAGATCCTCCGCCATTCTCGATAAATGCACCGCTAAGATAGAAAGGTCAGCCAGGATCTCAATGACATAGTCCCGGTCGCTGACGCTGTCAATACTGTTTTCAGTCAACCTTGCAAACCCTAGCTTCCTGCGTACGAATTCCCGGTCAATAGCTAACCCTGTCCCGGAAAGCGCGCAGCTGCCCAGCGGCATAGCATCCATACGCTTAAGGGCATCAAGAACCCTTACCTTGTCCCTTTCCAGCGACTCGATGTAAGCGAGCAGATGATGCGCGAGCATAACGCACTGCGCGACCTGCATGTGTGTATAGCTGGGGATAATGATCTTGGAGTTTGTCTTGGCAAAGCGCAGGATTGATTTCTGCAAAAGGCTGATCAGCTCTGTCAGATTACCGCTTTCCTGCTTTAAATACAACTTTATATCCAGGGCGATCTGGTCATTTCTTGAGCGGGCTGTATGCAGCTTCTCCCCCGCCTTGCCTATTTTTCTGGAAAGCAGCTCCTGGATATTGGAATGGATATCTTCCGCGCCGGGATCAAATTTGAATTTACCGCTCTTGACCTCCTTTAGAATGCTTTCCAGGCCCTTAACGATCAAAGCAGCTTCCTTAGACGGAATAATTTTCTGCTTCCCCAGCATCTGGGCATGGGCAATGCTTCCCATGATATCATACTTGGCAAGCCGCTGGTCATAGGCGATACTCGAGGTAAATCTATCCACCAGTTTATTTGTCTTCTTTGAAAACCTTGTTCCCCACAACTTTTTCGCCATATTTTTTGCTCCTATTTCAGAGATGTTCCTTTTAAAACGAAACTAACGATATTAACGAACATAACGAAATTAACGTTGATAGGGCATTCCCCACAACTTAATAAACCCCTCGGCAAGCTTCTGGTTGAACTTATCCTCTTTGCCGTAGGTGCTTAATTCCTTTTTATATAATGAGTGCGGCGACTTTCTTCCCACCGCGACACAGTTTCCCTTAAAAAGTTTCAGGCGGATGGTTCCGCTGACGTATTTCTGGGTCTGGCTGACAAAACCGTCTAGCGCGTCTTTTAAAGCCGAATACCAGAGACCGTTGTAAACCAGTTCGGAGTATTTCAGGGCAATGATCTCTTTGAAATGCGCTAATTCCCTGTCCAAAACCAGGCTCTCCAGCTCTTTATGCGCCGTATAGAGGATCGTCGCCCCGGGCGCCTCGTAGATCTCTCTGGACTTAATACCCACCAGCCTGTTCTCGACCAGATCGCTCCTTCCGACTCCATAGGTCCCGCCGATTTCATTAAGATGGCAAATCAGATTTTTCAGTTTATAGGCCTTGCCGTCAATTTTTTTCGGGACACCTTCCTCAAAGGTTACCTCGATATACTTGGCATAGCTTGACTGCGCAGTCGGGCTCTTAGTAATCATATAAGCGTCCTCAGGAGGCTCCTGATCCAGATCCTCCAAGATACCCGCCTCAATGCTGATCCCCCAAATATTCCTATCAATACTGTATGGCTTTTTCTTGGTCACCTCGATAGGGATATTGTGCAACTTGGCATACTCTATCTCCTCATCCCGGGATTTAAACTCCCATTCCCTTACCGGAGCGATAATCTCAAGCTTAGGATCCAGTATTGCGGCAGTGACCTCAAACCTGACCTGGTCATTGCCTTTGCCGGTGCAGCCGTGCGCCACGGCGCTGGCTTTCTCTTTATGCGCTATCTGCACAAGATACTTGGCAATCAGCGGCCTTCCCAGCGCTGTGCCAAGAAGGTATTTTCCCTCGTAAATCGCGTTAGCCTTGAGCGCCGGCATGATAAAATCATCGATAAACTCGTTCTGCAGATCCTTGATATAGACTTTCGACGCTCCGGCGGCAAGCGCCCGCGCTTCAATTGCCGCGAGGTCCTCTCCGCTTCCCAGCCCCTGGCCGAGGTCAGCGACAAAACAGATGACATCGTAGCCGCGCTCATCAAGCCATTTTACGATGCAGGAAGTATCCAGTCCGCCAGAGTATGCTAATACTACTTTCTTCATCTTCCGCTAACCTTTCTTCGGGAAATTCAAAGTCTAAAGTTCAAAATTCAAAACAAATTTAAAATTTAAATTTTAAAATTAAAACTTATTTTGAATTTTTTACTTTGAATTTTGAATTTAACAAGTGTTATTTTAGTAATTTAATCAGTATCGCCTTCTGCACATGCATCCTGTTCTCCGCCTCATCAAAGACAACAGAGTTTTTGCTGTCGATGGCGTCACTGGTGATCTCTTCTCCCCGGTGCGCGGGCAGACAGTGCATAACCAGGCAATGTTTATTGGCTAAATTCAACAGGCTGCAATTTAGCTGAAAACTCCTGAATATTTCTTTGCGCTCCTTAGCTTGCTCTTCCTGGCCCATGCTCGCCCAAACATCGGTATAAATCACATCCGCGTTTTTTGCCGCTTCCTGCGCGCTTGCGTAGAGATTAACGCAGGCGCCCTGTTTTTTGGCGATCGCCTTTGCATCGGCTAAAACCTGCTTATCAGGCTGGTAACCCTCAGGAGAGCCGACATTCATATTCATCCCCACCTTTGCGCAGGCAAAAAGCAGAGAGTGACAGACGTTGTTTCCGTCACCTACATAAGCAAGGGTCAATCCTTTTAATTTTTTTAATTTCTCCCGCACAGTATAAATATCAGCCAGCCCCTGACAGGGATGCGAGAAATCCGACAGCCCGTTTATCACCGGGACAACCGCGAATTTCGCCAGGTCCACCACGTTTTTATGCTCGAAGGTCCTCAGCACTATCCCGTCAACGTAGCGGGAAAGCGTCTTGGCGACATCCTCGATCGATTCCCGCACGCCTAGATTTATTTCATTCGGCGCCAGATAAATCGAATTGCCTCCGAGCTGAAACATCCCCACGTCAAAAGAAACCCGTGTCCTGTTGGAAGGCTTCTGAAAAATCAAAGCCAATGTCTTTGCGGCCATGACCTTGCTGTATTTTGACTTATTTTTCTTAAGCTTATCAGTAAGCGCGAAAATCTCTTCGATTTCTTTTGTGCTCAGGTCTTTTATCGAAATAAGGTCTTTTTTCATCTCTTCCTTTTCAAAATTACGAGTTACTAGTTACGAGTTACTGATCCCTTTCAATACACTATCCAATATACCTATTGCCTTATCTATCTCCTTTTCAGTGATATTAAGGGCAGGCATAAGCCTAAGAACGGTCTCGTGCGTACAATTGATCAGTAATCCCTTTTCCATACATTTCTCAACGATCGCTTTTCCGGGAACAGCCAACTCTACCCCCGCCATCAAACCGATCCCCCTGACTTGCCTGATCAGCGGATATTTATCTTTTAGTCCATTGAGCTTGGCTAATAAATACTCCCCCATCTTCTGGGCGTTATTGAGAAGCTTCTCTTTTTGAATAGCCAATAGCGCTGCCAGCGCTGCCCGGCTGATCACCGGGCCGCCGCCGAATGTGGAAGCATGCGTTCCCGGGCCCAGGGTATCAGCGATTTCTTTCTTAACCACCATCGCCCCTATCGGCAATCCGCCGCCTAAGGCCTTAGCCAGGGTCATAATGTCCGGCTTTATGCCGTAATGCTGGTAGCAAAAAAGCTTTCCTGTCCTGCCTACGCCGGTCTGCACCTCATCGATTATCAGAAGAATGTTCTTCTGATCGCATATCGAACGTAATTCCCGGACAAAATCCTTATCCGCGACGTTGACCCCGCCTTCCCCTTGAATAAGCTCAAGCATTATGCCGACAGTCTTATCGCTGATAGCGTTTTTGACTGCCTGGATATCGTTGAACTTAACAGTGATAAAACCCTCGACTAAAGGCTCAAACCCTTCCTGATACTTTTTCTGTCCCGTAGCAGCCAGAGTTGCCAGGGTCCTGCCGTGAAAAGAATTATCGAAAGTAATTATCTGGTACCTGCCCTTACCGAATTTCCGGGCAAGCTTTATCGCCCCTTCGTTTGCCTCAGCGCCTGAATTACAAAAAAATACCTTTCCCGGATAAGACCAATACACCAATTCCTTAGCCAGCTTAGCCTGGGGTATGTGATAATAATTATTCGGGATAAAGATAAGCTTGGAGATCTGGTCCCGCACTGCCTGCATTATCTTCGCGTGGCAATGCCCGAGATTTCCCACGCCCCAGCCCGGAAAAAAATCCAGATACACTTTATTATGGATATCCCAGAGCTTTGAGCCCTTGCCTTTGACAAACACCAGCGGAACCTTAGTATAAGTCGGTAAAATACAATTTTTGTAAGTATCAAATATTTCTTCTATTTTCATAATTGTTAGTTTCGTTAGTTTCGTTAGTTTCGTTAGTTTCGTTAGTTTCGTTTTAAAACTTTTTAACGAAATTAACGAACTAAACGGACATAACGAGATTAACGAACGATCTCAGTCCCAATCCCCTGATTGGTAAATATCTCTAACAGCAAACCGTGTGGTGTCCGCGCATCAATAATATGCGTCTTCTTTACCCCCTGCTCCAGAGCGTCAATACAGGCCTTTACCTTTGGGATCATGCCGGTCTGGATTATTTTATCTTCGATCAAAGTCTTTGCGTCTTTTATCGCCAGCGTGGAAAGAAAAGAATTGGGGTCTTCGGCGTTGCGCATTATTCCTTTTACATTGGTCAGAAGCACTAATTTCTCGGCCTTCAGCGCCCCGGCCAGATACGCAGCCGCCTCGTCAGCATTGACGTTGTAAGTCAATTTATCTTTTCCTACCCCCATGGGCAAGACTACCACTACCTTATCCTTTGCTAACTCCTCTAAGATAGGCACGGCGTTAATAGCGTTGATATTACCGACCAGCCCCAGATCTATCTTTGCCTTCTTCTTTTCAACCTGGATAAGCTGATTCTGTTTGCCGTTTAATCCGACCACCTTGACACCCAGCTCTTCCATTTCTTTGACAATAAGGTCGTTCAGGCTCTGCAGCTCCTCCTCCACCACCACCAGCGTCTCCTCATCGGTGACGCGCATACCGTCGACAAAATCAGTCTTCTTTCCGCTCTGACGCATGCGGTCGCTGATATTGGGGCCTCCGCCGTGCACCAAGACCGGACGCAATCCCATAAAATTAAGGAAGACTATATCCTCCAGGACGCCCTTGCGTATCTTTTCATCACCGAGGATGCTTCCGCCGTACTTGATGGCGATGACTTTTTTATGAAACTTCTTTATATATGGTAATGCCTCGACCAACACTTCAGCTTTTTTAATCGCTTCTTCCATGATTCTCCTCTTGTTTAGTTATACGCGGCGTTTATCTTGATATATTCGGGAGTCAGATCAGAGGTATACACTGTCGCGCCTGCTTTTCCCGTATTCAAAGACACTACCACGGTGATCTCTTTTTTACTAAGCGGACTGACCCTCATCCGCAGGCATTCTTCCTTTAGCGCAACATCGCTTGCGCCTATGGCGGCAACTATCCTGCCGAAATTCGGGTTTTCTCCGTAGACCGCCGTCTTAAACAGATTGGAATTGGCGACAGCCAACGCCGCCCTCTTAGCTTCCTCTTCAGACCTGGCCTTGTCTACGCTGATAGTGATAAATTTTGTCGCGCCCTCCGCGTCCCTGACGATCATTTTCGCCAGTTCCAGACAGACAATTTTAAGGGCCTTTGTGAAGATCTCAAAATCTTTCCCCGAAACTATTGTTCTGTTTGCGGATGCGCCATTAGCCAGGACCATCACGCTGTCATTAGTGCTCATGCACCCGTCAATAGTTATACAATTAAAGGAATCCTTGACCGCAAGCTTAAGCGCTTTTTTGAGCGCAGATTGCGCGATATTGGCGTCAGTCAGGATAAACGCAAACATAGTAGCCATATTCGGCGAGATCATTCCCGCGCCCTTGGCCACGCCGCAGATAGTGACTTTCTTATTGCCGATAAGGCATTTTACGCTGACCTCTTTGACAAAGAGATCCGTGGTTAAAATCGCCTCTTTCGCTTTATCGATCCCGTGCCTTGACAATCCCCTGACTAAATCCGGGATCGCGCAAGTTATCTTTTCCAAAGGCAGCTCTTTTCCGATGACCCCGGTTGAATTTACCAGCACATTAAACTTACCTAACGATAATGCCTCGGCTGTCGCCTCGGTCATCCGCTGCGCAGCCAACAAACCCTTGGCGCCGGTGAAACAATTGGCGTTGCCGCTGTTTGCGATTATCGCCTGGAATGTCCGCGACAAGGCCAGGTGCCTTTTACTAATCTTTATTGGCGCGGCCTGAATTTTATTTGTGGTAAAAAGGCAGGCGGATTTCGCAGGGACATCCGAATAAAACAAGGCAAGGTCCAACTTACCCGATTTCTTGACGCCGCAGGCTAAACCAGAAGCCCTAAAACCTTTCGGTAAAATCGCTTTATTATAAAATCTCATAAAATAACTTAAAGTTTAAAGTTTAAAGTAAAAAATTCTCCCGACGCTCGCTTCCAGCGAGTTCGGAATCCCGCCTAGAATTAATTGGGCAGCGGGAAAAATAAGGTCTAATTTTTAAAATTTTAATTTTAAATTTGTTTTGAATTTTTAATTTTAGACTTTGATTTTATCCTAATGCTGTTGTTTCAAGGAACCTGTACATTATATTCATATTCTGTACTGCCTGTCCCGCGGCCCCTTTTACAAGGTTATCAATCGCGGCGATTATGATAACCGATTCGGCGTTATCCTGTATTCCGATATCGCAAAAGTTCGTTCCCACCACATCCTTTATCCGGGGGAAAATTCCCTGCGGCTTTACTCTTATAAAAGGCTCTTTCTTATAAAACTTCTTATATAGAGCCGATAAGTTTTGCGGCTTGCCCTTTAAGGCCTTTGCCTTCTTCGCGTAGACAGTCGCAAGTATGCCTTTTTCTATCGGCAAAAGATGCGGCACGAAAGTAATATTCACCCTGTCACCGGCAAGCTTTGACAAAACCACGTTTATCTCCGGCATATGCTGATGCACATTGACCTTGTAAGCCCGGAAATCCTCATTTACCTCCGAAAACAACAGGCTCTTATCCAGCTTCTTTCCCGCTCCTGAAACACCGGATTTAGCGTCGATGATCACAGAATCCGGCTCGATCAGGTTAAGCGCTAAAAGAGGAGCCAGCGCCAAGATACTTGCCGTCGGATAACAACCGGGATTTGCCACGAGCTTTGCCCCCCTGATTTTTAACCGATAGAGCTCCGGTAATCCATAGACCGCGGTTTTAAGGTTAATCTTATCTTTGTGCTTAGTATGATAAAATTTCTCATAGGTTTTAGTATCCTTTAAGCGATAGTCCGCGCTTAAGTCTATGACTTTCTTGCCGATTTTGAGTATTTTCGGCGCCCAGGACATAGAGACAGTATGCGGCAGCGCCAAAAAAACCAGATCGCAATTGCGGCTGATATCCTTGATATCGGGTTTTGTGCAGGTAAGTTCCAGCCTTCCCTTAAATTGCGGGAAGACATCACAGATCCTCTGCGGCTCTGCGCTGGTATTATACAGGCGGGAAATTCTTATAAGCGGATGCTGCAAAAGAATTTCAAGCAGCGCCTCACCTGTATGTCCTGTAGCTCCTAATATTCCGACATTTACTGCCATAAATCACCCCTTAATATATATCGTCCATATTAACGGAAAAACCGTCGGTCGTCAAGCACTTTCTCGACGATAAATACCATCCCCAAAACCTGAATTGAGGAAGATTTCACACCCGGCCATAAAGGAATGGCCGGTGTTCCGTCCTAAAAAAGGACGCACCCAGCACACCTATTAGCTGGGGTGCAGTCCTAAAAA
>CAYGZJ010000005.1:11889-14647 GCA_964354335.1 uncultured Planctomycetales bacterium
GTCCTAAAAAAGGACGCACCCAGCACACCTATTAGCTGGGGTGCAGTCCTAAAAAGGACGCACCCAGCACACCTATTAGCTGGGGTGCAGCTTTTTGCGGAAATAAAAAAAACCCCACTTTCCAGCGGGGCTTTTTTCTAACTACTACATACTATCTACTAACTACTGAATTTTACCTCTTAGTCCACTGGAATCTCTTCCGGGCGCCTTTCTGGCCGTACTTCTTGCGCTCTTTTGCGCGCGGATCACGGGTAAGATAACCATTCTTACGCAAAAGCTCCCTTAGCTCCGAATCAGCCAAGACCAGGGCGCGGGAAATACCGTGACGCAAAGCTCCGGCCTGTCCGGTTAAACCGCCGCCGCGGATATTGGCGGAGACATCGTATTTAGTCGCGGTATTAGTCAAAGCCATAGGCTGTTTGACGATGATCCTGTCTGTCTCTCTCAGGAAATACTTATCGCAAACTTTCTTATTGACTACAATATCGCCCTTGCCGGGTTTAAGCTGCACCCTGGCAATCGACTCTTTGCGCCTTCCTACTGCCGTGAATTTAGTAGCCTGCTCCATGTATTAGATTACCTCCAGAACAAGCGGATTCTGAGCCTTCTGAGCATGCTTGTCATCCGCGTATATTTTTAGTTTCTTCAATAGTCTCCTGCCTAACGGCCCGCCGGGAAGCATCCTGCGCACCGCGAGTTTCATAACCACTGTCGGTTTCTTCGCGAGCATTGTCTCAAGCTTGACCTCGCGCAGCCCTCCGGGATATCCGGAATAACGACGGTAAATCTTCTGCTGAATTTTTCTGCCGGTCACCTTGATCATGGCGGCGTTTATGATAACCACGCCATCGCCTGTATCCATGTGCGGAGAAAAAATAGCTTTATGCTTTCCGCGTAAAATAACTGCGGCCTTTGCGGCGATCCTGCCGAGTATCTTACCTTTGGCGTCGATAAGATACCATTGCCTCTTAACATCTGACTTTTTAGCGATAAATGTCTTGTTCATATCTGGTTACCTTCCTTAAGCCTAGCCCAAACTCCCAGTCCAAAGCAGAAATATCCTTTTTAGAAGTGTTTATCCCGAATTTTAACGCGGGGGATTCTGCGTAGGGTATCAACTAAAACGGCCAGTCGGCAAAAGTGCCTTAATCAGCCTGCCTGGCCAATAGGTGTAAAAGTATAACACAAAACCCGACTAAGTCAAATAATTTCTTTTAGAAATTATACCCTCAGGTATTTGCGGGAAAGGCCTACGATAAATATCGGAGTGATAAAGACAGCGCTGAAGGCCTCTATCATGGCGATACCCTTGGTAAATCCTATGGCAGTGACATCCCCGTAGCCGACTGTAGTATAAGTTACCGTGCTAAAATAAAGCGCCCTTAGGAGATTAGGATGGTAGACTTCACCTGCCTCAACCAGGTACCCGAGCATATAAAGCAATGATGAGCCGAGGATTATTACTATGCCGCAGAGAAACGTACGTATGGGGCATTCGCCGTAACCCCAGAGCATAAATGAAAACTCCAACCCCAGCCAGTGATAGAGGCGCTGGCCAAAGGCGTGCCGCCACTTCTCTTCGTTTCCAGTGCTGATATTATGGATCTTGTGCGGGTTAAAAATACTGTATTTAAGATGCTTACGCTGACAGTTCTTTGAAAGATAAAAACACTCCGAGTACTTTAAAAACTCCATATCCTTCTCATAATTGATCGCGGCGTAACGATATAATAATGAGGCGTATTCGTAATCTCCTGCCTGCGCTGCCTCTGAGGCGGCGTCTTCGTAAGCTTTGGCCGCGTTCTGCAGCACCTTTTCTCCCTGGCGAAGCGACCAGCAGCTTGCCGCTGAAGAATAGCACAACGAAGACTGTTTGTGGTTACCTTCCTCCCTATAGATATCCGCCGCGACCCTAAAAGCATGGAAGGCATCTTCGTATCTTCCCTGCACTAAAAAATCATAGGCTTCTTTTTCCGCGACCCTTGATTCCTTAGCCATTACCCGCTATCCTTTCGGTTTGCCAAAACAATAACCGTAATATCGTCATGCTGCGGCGCGCGCAAGGAAAACTTAAAAAGCTCTTCCTTGGTTATTTTCAAGATCCGCTCCGAGGAAGCCTGGCCGTGTTCAAAAAGAATCTTATTGACCACATCCAGCCCGAAATCCCTGCCTTCTCTGTTGCGCGCCTCAGGTAATCCATCGGTAAAAACCATCAGCTTATCACTTTTCTTAAAAGGAAAACTGACATCCCCATATTCCATATCCTCCATAATACCTAAAGGCATCCCCGCTTGCAAGTCAATTTCCTCGATCGCGCCCTTATCGCTGCGATACTCCAGGACCGGGGAATGCCCGGCGGAAGAAACTAATATCCTTGAATTCTGCGGGTCGATAAGCATATATAAGCAAGTGACAAACCTTCCTTCGAATCTGCCATAAAGCTCCTTATTAAGACGCATTAAAACTTCGCTGGGATTCTTATACTGATGGGCAAACACCCTGAAAAGCGAGATCGTCTGCGCCATGATCAAAGATGCGGGTACTCCTTTGCCTGAGACATCCCCGATAAAGACCCCGACCATAGAATCCTTGAGCGCGACTATATCATACAGGTCTCCCGCGACAAATTTCGCCGGCTGCATAAAAGAAGAAATAGAGATCCCGCAAAGCTCCTTAATATCCTGAGGCAAAAAACTTTTTTGGATAGCCTGCGCGATATCCAATTCCTTCTCCAGGAGCAATCTCTTTTTTGTCTCGT
>CAYGZJ010000005.1:14657-23649 GCA_964354335.1 uncultured Planctomycetales bacterium
TTAAAGAAACGGTAAGAGGTCGACCCTATATAGGTAAACATGACCACTAAAAGCGGCAAGAATAAATCTACCCAAAAGCTAAAGGCGGCAAAAGATACGGTCGCGATAACAAAATAACCCGAGGCGACCAGGAGGATTCCGGCAAAGGCTTTTATCGGGGAAAACTTAAGACAAATGACCAAACTGATAATAAATACAATAAAAGCGATAATAGTGTTAAGCAAGACTCCGGCATCAGTAATGAATTGCCTGTTTACGATACTGTTAAAGACGCTGGCGTGAAGCCCGAGCATCGGGTAGATATTTTCCAGCGGGCTTGGCCGTATGTCAGTAGTCCCGGCTGCGGTCAACCCGATAAAACAGATTTTATCTTTAATCTGCGAAAGGTCGATCTGCGGCTTCAAGCCCTTCTCTTCTTCGGTAAAAGCCTTGAGTATCTGGAAATACGAAAGATGTTTAAAAGACTTTTTCCAGGTATCTGGATAATTGACCAGGAATGAACCATCCTCTAATAACGGCAGGCTAAGCTTGTTGTCGACAATGATTTTGTTTTTATGATTTACGATTTTGGCGCAGTCAAGGCCCATCCAGTCGCAGGCAGCCTTAAATCCTAAAAGCGGATACATAACTCCCTGATACCTGATCAGAAGCGGGGCCCTTCTGGTCTTCCCGTCGCTGTCCACGATCGGGTTGATATGACAGATCCCGGCCGCGGATTGCTTCAGCGGCTGGAGCACATCGGCAAGCATAATGTCTGCTTCGGCGGGAAATGATTTGATCTTGAGGCGGTCAAAGGTAAGCGAAAGATAAACATTACCCGCTTCCTGGATTTCATGGGCAAACGTTGCGTCATTTTCGCTGGGTTCGCTGAAAAGCAAATCGAAAACGATCAGCCGCGCTCCGTATTTCTTCAGCGCATGCACCAGGGTTGCGTGGTAATCGCGGGAAAGCGGCCATTCCCCGAGATTCGTCAGGGTATCATCGGAAATCTCAACAATAAGGATATTATCGGCCTGCTTAGGGGCAGAACGCAGTTTAAGCTGTAGGTCGTAGGAGATAAGTTCGTATGTATTAAGAATCCGCAGGTAAGAAATAAGCCCGATGATCACAAAACAGATAATAGTGATCCAGGCTCGTAAGGTGATTTTTTTGAGCAGCGTCATGCGCTAAGAAAAACTAAAGATCGCTTTTCCAAAGAGTGCGGTTTAAGCAAGATTATTTCTTCGGCGGCTTTTCCTTTGTCTTCATAAGCAGTTTCCAGGGATGCCGCTTGATATCATCGCTGAATTCTTCGAAATTTTTGGAGGTAGTCTCAAGATTTTTAACAATTTCACTGATGCTTCCCTTGTTATCGTCAACAGTATTATTGAGGTTGGAAACCAGCTTATTAACCTGAGCAGTGACATCCTTGGTGATGATCTGGGCCTGCTCCAGAAGCGCATCAATATCCAGATAGGGCTTTCCGGAAAGGGTGGTTCCGGGCTTGATAAAATCCTTGGTCCCTGCGGAAGAGATCTGAATGAATTTCTCACCCATGAGGCCCAGCGTTTTAATAGAGACAATAGCGTCTTCGCGCACCTTTGCCTTGCTATCCAGCCAAAGCTTAAGCACCATATCAGTTCCGCTATCACCATAGTTGATACTGATATCGTCGACCTTACCCACCTCAAGGCCGTTGAGCATGACCGGGGCCTTCTTCTCAAGTCCGGCTATATCGTTAAAGGTGGCATAGATCACATAGCCGTCTTTCTTGACATTGAGCTTGCCGCTATGAATAGTAAGATACAAAAGCCCGGCAAGGCAGGCCAGCACAAATAAGCCGACTTTGAACTCATTGGAAAAATTGGCTTTTTTCATCTTCTCCCTCTTTTCTTGGTAAAGTTATAAACCTAATGCCTCTATAATGCCGATATCTTCTTTAAAGAAATCTATCGGGCCTTCGGGTTTTCCGTGGATGAACTGCTGTATAAAAGGATTCTTGGAATTACGGATCTCTTCGGGGCTGCCAATCTCGACGATCTGGCCCTTATGCACCATGGCGATCTTATCGCCTATCCCAAAGACGCTTTGCATATCATGAGTTACCACAACCGAGGTTATGTTAAGCTTTACGCTTAGATCTTTAATCAGATGATCGATGACTCCGCCGACCACCGGATCAAGCCCGGAGGTAGGCTCATCATAAAAGACAATATCCGGATCCAGGGCAATGGCCCGGGCAAGCCCGACGCGCTTACGCATGCCTCCGGAGATCTGGGAAGGATAATGCTTTTCGTATCCGCGCAAGCCCACAAGCGAGAGCTTCATCTTGATGATGATATCCATGATTTCCGGAGCAAGCTTAGTGTGCTCTAGCATCGGCAGCGCGATATTTTCTTCAACGGTTAGGGAATCTAAGAGCGCTGAGTACTGAAAGCACATCCCGAAAGTCTTTTTTACCTCATCGAGTTCGTCGCTGGAAATCGCGGCGATATCTTTCCCCTTGATGAATACGCTTCCTTCGGTCGGCTTAAGCGCTCCTGTCATCAGGCGCAAAAGCGTACTCTTTCCCGAGCCGGAACAACCCATGATGACAAAGGTCTCTCCCGGATAAATATCCAGGTTGACGTTATCAATGATCTTGTTCCCCTGAAAAACCTTGGAGACATTACGCAGGGAAATAATCGGATCTTTTTTAGTATCTGCCGTCATACTTTAGAAAAATAGAATATCGCGGTGATCACGCAGTCAGCCAGGATGATCAGGATAAAACTGATGACCACGCTACGGGTCGTCCCTCTTCCCACGCCCTCGGCTCCGCCGCGGGTATTTAAACCCTCATAACAGCCGATAAGCGCGATGATGATGGAGAAAACTACGGACTTTGTAAGGCCGGTATAGATATCTTTAAGTTTTAAAAATTTAAAGGTCGTCTGCATATAGAGATCAGGACTTATATGCAGGCTTCCGGTTCCTACGATATAGCCGCCAAGAATACCGGCGATATCTCCTAAAACAGTAAGACAGGGTAACATTAGAAGAAGGGCCAGAAACCTGGGGACGGCAAGAAAACGGACGGGGTTGATCGCCATAGTATCCAGCGCCTCGATCTGCTCGCTGACCTTCATCGTCCCTAGTTCCGCGGCGATCGCCGAGCCTACCCTTCCGGCCACCACCAGCGCGGTAAGTACCGGGCTTAACTCGCGGCACAAAGCAATTGCGACAAGGCTGGCGACATAAATGACCGCGCCCATCTGCTGCAGCTGATATGCGGTCTGCATGGCGATGACAATACCCGTAAAAACATCGACGAAAAAGACGATGATAACGGAGCGCACGCCCACAAATGTCATCTGATAGAACACGCTCTGGCGGCGGGAGAACTTTCCTTTAAACGGGCCAAAAAAAGTCCAATAGAGGATATCGGAGAAAAGCGACAAGACGCCCTTGACCCATTTGAGGTAATCGATGACGAATTTACCGATAGCAGATATCATCTAGAAATCCTTAAGGGCGGTCTCCTGGGTGTCAAATATCTCAAACAATTTGTGCAGTTTGGTTATTTCGAAGACGTTCTTGATCTTCTGCTCCATATTGCTGAAGCGCATCCGCCCCCCCATCTTTTTGAGGCGCTGGTACATCTCGATGAGCGTGGCAAGGCCTGAGCTGTCTATGTAGGAGACGCTGGAGAAGTCAACCAGGACTTTTTTCTCGTTGCGGGTGATAATTCCGTCGAAAGATTTGCGCAGTTCCGGGGAATTATTGATATTGACTTCCCCTTCCAGAAAACAGACCACCGTATCATTACGTTTCTCTTCTCGGATCTTCACTTTTTGCCTCCTTGATTAAGGGATTTTACCATTTTTATCGTGCGGCCGCAATTAAAATGTTCCACCCTGTCCATGAGCTTCTTGATCAGGAATACGCCGCGTCCGGAATTCTTATGGATATTGTTCTTCTCGGTCGGATTGGGGATTTTCGTAAAATCAAAACCTACACCCTGATCGGTTATCTCTATTACCAGCTCTTCCTTTCCCGCCGTAACCTTCACCTCGACAGGCAGATGATCATTAAATTTATTTCCGTGTTTGATCGCGTTGATCAACGCCTCGTCAAGACAGAGTTTAATATCAAAAAGCTCTTCTTCGCTTAAAGGCAGGGACTCCAGTTTTCTTAAAAGCGCGGTGACAAAAAGCGTTACGTTGTCCAACCGAGACGGCAGTTTTTCAGAGATGATCATGACGGATTCTTTATTCTTTAGTCAGCTTCTCTAAGATGAGTACCAATAGATACAATGCTATTGAACAAAATAATCCTTTGGCAAGAAAATACCAGGAAATGCCGTCGTTCTCGAACCTTCCGTCGAAGGTCTTGTTCCCTAACAGGAACGTATAGACGCAGATACCAAGAATAATGAACGACGCGATCGAAACAACACCCTTAAGCTTCATTCCGGCCTCCTCTTAGTGATAGCAAAACCAAACATGGCTTTGCGACTTATCATCGTTGACACAATTTTGTCTTACGCAGGTGAATCCTTTTCTTGCAAAATCCCGTTTCTGGTCTAAGGCGTCTGATTTGAAAAACTTGTATCCCTGATACGGCAGCTCACACATCCAGCGCACGTTTGTTACCGACCTCTGCATGTACAAAACGCCCTGGTTCGCACCCTGTTGCGGAGCATATTCAAGCGGCAGAGGAGTACAGCGATACCCTTTTGCCTCAAGGGCAAGCATTTCTTTCGGCAGCCGTTTCTTATCCCAGACGCCTCGGTCAGTAACAGCGACTTCGGTGTACCGGTCGTCTTCAAAAGACTGCATATCTTTAAGTGGCTCAAATAAACCGCTCAGACAATCCCGGCAGCTGGTGATCCTTTGACCGAGAGAATATGATTCTCCTTTTCCGCCCGGGGCTCTGCTTTCGCATCCAGCGGCAAAACAAACAGCCGCGCCGACTAGCAAAGCGATAGCATATCTTTTCATGGGTTTTATTATACCACAGAATTAATGTGCGACATCATTTATTGCTTTGTCCAGATCCTGGTATTTAAATTAAGGTCTTCGACAACGCCTATAGCTAATTCCAGATTCTCGAAGTATTCCCGGATCGGGGCAAAATCAAGCAGCGTACGAAACACCCGCGGCTCAAAAAGGTCCTTCGAGTAGGAGATCGCCACAAATATCTTTGAGCCGACAAAAGACAGGTATATCTGCTTGCCGCTTTTTTTCTTGAAGTCCGCGATCCGCTTCATGAGGCTGGTCGACAAAATATAGCGCGCCTCGACCTGATTATCGCCGTAGACCGCGAACATCTTTTCAAACTCAGGATCCTCAAGCTGTATAAGCTGCCCGCGCATCATATTCCAGGATTGCAGCATCTTCCCGAAGCCGCCGAAGAGCCTTTCAGCCGTATCAGGCAGGACCACGGTTTTACCCTGGAAATTCTTGTTAAAATCAGCCACGATAAAGAGCCCTTTGAATATGGTATGCCAATGCTCCTGCGTGTGGCCGTCCTTATCCGTGGTTTCAGTCTTATACTCGGCATGAAGCTCAGAAAATGCGATCTGCGTTTTCCCGACGACACCTGAAACAAAATCGTCTCCATGGTAGCGGTCAGGTGAAATCTTGAAGATCTCACTCGCCATAAAGATATGCTCAGTGATAAAACCGCTATTGTTATAAGCAAGAGCCGGATCGATGAATTTGATGATTGACAGGATGACTTTTTCCTTAAATTCCCGGACATATTCCTTGCTCAATCCAAAGCGCGCGATCAGAAAAACGCCTAACACGCCGATAGGCAGGATAAAAAGCGCTGCGGGGCCGATAAAAATGGAGAAAAAGCTCAGCGCAAGAAGGGCGACAAATAAAGAAACCCAGATATTGCGGACGATCTGCTTGCGCTTGGATTCAAGCTCGGCTAACGGGACCTGTAACGAGGTTTCGTAAAATTGACGGAGTTCTTCCGGAGTTTTCATGGTTATTTCTTGAACAATTCTCCGACGTTGACAGCCCTTCTTTCCTCCTCGGGTATCTCAAATACTTTTTTCTGGGAAAGTCCCATTGAAGAGGCGATCATATTGGTGGGAAACATCTCGACCGCATTATTATAATCGGTGACTGTGGCGTTGTAGGCGCGTCGGGCAGCAGAGATTTGTTCCTCGACTTCATTTAAAGCCGCCTGTAGCTGGAGAAAATTCTGATTAGCCTTTAAATCCGGGTAATTCTCCACCGCTATTTTTAGCCCGCCCAAAAGCTTGGACATCTGGTTTTCCAGGCCCACTTTCTCATCGTCAGAAAGATTTCCCGAGATGGCTTTTGCCCTAAGCTCGGTGATCTGGGTAAGAGTGCCTTTTTCATAATTCATGTAAGTCTGACAGCTTGAGACCAGATTCGGTATCAGATCATAACGTTTTTTCAAAAGCGCGTCAATGGTGCCGAAGACATTGATCACCTGGTTCTTCTTGCCGACCATGGTATTGTACATACCCAGATACATTACCACCAAAACAACAATAATAATTCCCAGCCCCATAAAAAGCATCTGCCACCTCCCTGTTTTTCTGCTACTCTGTTACGCTGATTGTAATCTTTGCGATAAACTGCGGATTCGTCTGCTTAAAAAAACCGTAAGCCTGGACCTCATAACTGCCGGTTTTGCTGGCGCTAAATTCAGCTATCCGGTCTTCGTTGTTCTCTTTGCTTCTTTTGTAATATGGGTCCCATTCCCGCCACTTCAGCTCTACGTTGTCCGTCGGAATAGATTTCCACATGATCCGATATGCGCCTTCAAAACGCGTCGCAACCTCCAACGCTAATCGCGCTGTCTCATTGACCCTGACGCTTTGCGGTTTACAAATAATAATGCCGGTAAGCACTGTCTGGTCACAGCTACCGGCAAAAGTAATAAAAAAGAGTGCGCTGATTAGAAAAAGGGAGAAAATCCTCTTAGGCATGCATCCCTCTACTGCTTCTTGACTACTTTCTCTTTCCTGAAATATTCTTTATGGTCGCTTCTCTTGATACGTTTTTTATCTGAAAGAAAACCCTTGATGATAGGCACTGAGGAGCTGTATTTCTGCCAGATATCCAGCTTCGCGTCCCAAAGCGTTTTTCCGATCTGCACCGAATAGACATCCAGGTTTACGATATCGCTGGGCGGATACTCTTCGTATTCATATACCGGCCGCACCATCTCCTGGTCCATATTGATGACATAATAAAGCTTTGGCTTATAACTTAAGTCGCTGACCACTTCAGTAACCAGCCGGGAGGTTGCGATATGGTTTCTATTTCCATAATAACCCGCCGGAGAAAAGGTAATAATCACCTCCGGCTTATTCTGCTCAATAACGGTGATGAGTTTTGAGCGCAAAACCTTTAGCACCTTGGGCGTCATCACGGTGAATTTTGCGTCAAGAAACTTATATTCAACAAAATATTTCTTGCTGAAATAATCGATGGCGTCTTTACGCAGGCCGATATTTACGCCGCGCATGATATTCTGCAGCGAGCCCAGGCAAACGATATAGCCTTTATTGCCGTTATCCGCGCAGGCAAGGGCCAATGTCCCGGCGACTGCGATCTCATCATCCGGATGCGGGCCTATCCACATGATGGATTTTTTGCCCATGATATCCTTAAGCAGCTCGTTTTTGTCTTCGGCGGACCAGGCAATGCTGCTTAACAATACCAGCGCCAGGATGATTATCCCTGCGTAATATTTTTTCATCGGTTAGTTTCCTTTTGCGAGATTGGGAATATAGATCTTCAGCGCCGCGATGCGCTCATCAACATAGGGATGCGTTCGGAAATATCCCAACACCTTCCAGTTCGGCCCTTCGTTTGTTTTGATTTTCTCAAGGGCGGTAAGAAAAGCCCAGGGGTCATAGCCGGCCAGGGAAGCGTACTTTACCCCCAACCTATCCGCCTCATACTCATCTTTACGGCTGTATCCTAAACCGACTAGATTATACACGGTATCGATGCCTTGCGCAACAGTTCCCGCATTCGCTCCGGCTTTATCTCCGACAGCGGCAAAAGCCACCCCAAGTAAAAGCTGATAGGTCATATTCGCCTGCAGCTTCTTGGCGATATGCCTGGCCGCGACGTGCCCTACTTCATGCGCGACAACACCGGCAAGCTCATTGTCATTTAAGATATTCATCAGCCCCTGATTGACATAAACATATCCGCCGGGAAGCGTAAGCGCGTTAAGCTCTTTATCTTTAAGCACATAAAACTTATATAGGATATCCTGACGGTCAGAAACTCCGGCGATCTTTGAGCCTATGGCGCGCAGCCGCTCGATTAAGACCGGGTCATTGGAAAGCGGGTGTTTGCTGGTAAATTCGGGGATGACGCTCTCGCCGATAGAGACTTCGCTTGCGCTATTAAGAAAGATCATCTCGTTTCTGCCGGTAGCGGGATTATACAGGGTAGCGCAACCCGATAGAAATAAAATAACAGCTGAAGCTAAGAAAAGTTTGATGATTCTTACCATATAAAATTAATGTATGTCTTCTGGCTTTGTGAATATATCTTAAGGGTAAACATAGCGTTATCCTTTTTCGCCGAGATATTGTATCCGCTGGGGTCTTCACCCCCCATACACAAGAATCCGTTATTTTTTAAAAATGAGGAATAAAACGCTATCACCTCGGCCAATGGTTTATCGACCACAAATGTCTCCACCCTGGCGTTAGCTGAATCTTTCTCATCGACATGCGTAGCCCCGGAAATAAGCGGAACTGAAACGCCGGAGATGTTAACGCTTTCAGCGGCGAATGAAATTGAAGTCAAAAATATAAGGGAAAACAGAAAAGCACACAGGAATTTCTTATTCATGTTGGCACTGCTCCTTTCAAATCTTGCATTATTTTAGCGCCAATAAGAAGGAAATACAAGTGGAAACCTAGGCTTGCCGCCCTGAGCGCCGTAGGCGCTCGAGGCGGCAGACCAAGTTTCCCTCCCTTTTGCAGAAAGCAAACACCATTCCATCTATTAGGAATGGG
>CAYGZJ010000006.1:0-22702 GCA_964354335.1 uncultured Planctomycetales bacterium
GGTCAGGGGGATATTTAAGGAGAACGAGAAAACCCGCTCGGAAACCCTGGCTCTGATCAAGGACTAGCGCTTAGTAAATTCCCTTTGATTTTTACGGCATTTGGTTTATAATAAATAAAAAGGAGGAGAGCTATGGAAAATAAAGATTTAGGAAAGACCTCAACAGGCATGCAGGCAAATTTAGCTGCCCTTTTGAGCTATCTGATCGGACCGATTACAGGGATAATTTTCTATCTTATTGAAAAAGACAATAAGTTTGTGCGTTTTCACGCCATGCAGTCTATTGTTGTCTTCGGTTGCTTCTGGGTAATCAACGCCGTGCTTATGGTTGTGCCTATTATCGGCTGGGGGATAGCATCTATCCTGGGGCTAGTGAGCCTTATTTTATGGATTATTTGTATGGTCAAGGCATACCAGGGAGAATATTTCAAGCTTCCTATCGCCGGAGATATCGCGGAAAAGAATTCTTAAACCGCAATGGTTGTATTGTAAGGCATCCGTATCTGCCGACAGGGACGTTTACCTGTCGGCAGTTTGCTTAAAATGAATAAAAAAATTATTTTTACCGTTTTTCTGATTGCGTTATTATCCACGCCGGCCTGCGCTCAACAGCGGTTAAGCGATAACACTCTACAGCCTAGCCCGGAACCTGCCCCGCAGCCGAAACAGGCTGTTGCGCAAGAGGATTTTCACGCGGTGTGGGTGAAAATGACCGACGACGCGATTACTTTATATCAGCAACGCAGGCATGCCGAGGCGATCGCTCTTGCCCGGGAGGCCTTGGCGCTTGCCAAAGAGAAATTCGGGCCCGAGCATCCGGATACCGCAGAGAGCATGGATAACCTGGCGACATATCTGACTGCCGAAGGCCAGTATAAAGAAGCAGAGGAGTTGTACCGAAGGGCACTGGAGATCATTGAGAAAAACTTTGGTCCTGACAGCGAATATACGGCGATCTTCTTGAACTATTTGTCTGATTTCTTCAGAAAAATAGGCAAAGACGAGGAGGCCGTTAAGCTGCAAGAGCGGGCACAGGAAATCAGGCGTAAGAATCGGTAATCTCGATGTTTAGAGTAGCGGTATTATTATTTTCTTTGCCGGGAATCGCGGTAGGGATGTTCCTGGTCCTCAAGCCCGGAGCAGGTATAGAAATCCAAAGGCGCTTTTACGAAAAGATAAACTGGCGCCTGGAACCTATATCTATGCCTAAAGAGCTACGCAACACTAAGGCAATGGGGTTGCTGTTGGCATTTGTATCTTTATTAGCAATGGCGGTAGGATTTTTTGGTATGTAAGGTGGCAAGGCGATTGATGAAATTTTAGAAAAAGTATAACGTATTGATAACAGGAGGGGAGAAATGAGAAAGATATTGGTGATGGTAGCGGTATTGAGCATGGCAACAGTGGTTAGCTGTTTCGCGCAGGAGAAGACAAAACCAGCGGCACAGGCCGATAAGAATGAACCCAAGACCATCTTCAGCTATAAGACAGAGATAGGGCTTTCCGAGAAACAGATAGGGGATATGAAGGCGCTGGTAGAGAAACTGCAGATCGCGATCAATGAAAAGAGCAAGATTATCATGGACTCACGTTCAGAATTGGCAAAGATGATCAAGAACAGGGATAATCTGAAATTAATCAAGGCGCAGCTTGAGAAAATCTCTGCCTTACAGGTAGAGATCTCATACTATGACATTGAGACTGCCAGAAAGATCGAGTCTATCCTGACCCCTGAACAGCTTAAAAAGTGGCAGAATGTTCAGCAGACCGCCATAGATAAGCTAAGAGCAGAAGCGGTAAAAGAGGCCAAGTCAGCAAAGGGATCAGCCAAGAAATAATCCCCTCAGGCACCAATCCCACTTCATGAAAAAAGACACGCTAGCTGCGTGGCCAGATGACCTATTAAACAAGGCTTCTAAATCTTTGTATTGCTAGGGGTTTGATTTCAGCGTCGAGGTAAAGGATTTCCATCAGAAGTATCCTTATTGGACTATGCATGCGTTGGTAAAGAACATCCCTTCAGATAACATGCTGTTTATCGACCCGATCAATGAGTTTAACCGATTGGGCCTGACTCCCCCGCAGGTCTGTATTACCGAAACTCAGGAAGAAAGCCATAAAAACGCAGCAGCGCAGAAAGTTTTGGCGGACTACCTTTACACCGTGTTAACCGACACCCATACCGTTCCTTAAATCCGATGAAGATCAATTCGTTACGAAGACTGGATTATTGGATAGGTATCCCTCTTTGTTTCTTATTTAGCATTTTAGAGCGTTTCCTGCGCATAATCCCCCGTAGTAATAAAATTAATAGCGATCCACCCAAAAAGATACTTTTTATAAAGCTCTCCGAATTGGGAGCTATTATCCTGGCGTTTCCGCTCTTAAATAGCGTCAGGCAACGTTATCCCTCTGCCAGGATATTTTTTGTGACTTTTTCAAAAAACAAAGACATTTTTTCCGTTTTTAACGGACTGGTTTCTAAAGAAAATGTCTTAGGTGTCAGCGAAGACAACCTCTGGTCATTTGCTATTGACATAATAAGGCTGATAGTAAGGTTGCGCAGGGAAAAGATCGATATCGCCTTTGATTTAGATTTCTTCTCGCGCTTCACCGCGCTATTTACATATCTTAGTACAGCAGGCAAAAGGATCGGATTTTCTCGGTATACCTACGAAGGACTGTATCGGGGATCCCTTGGCACCCATCAGGTCTTGTATAATCCCTTAAATCATATCAGCCGCAGTTATATGTCTTTTTTACAGGTCATATCCGAGGATAAAAAGAATTCGCCTGAACTTGGGCAGCAGCTGAATGAAAGCGCAATCGTTTTTCCGGAATATCATTCCCTGGAGCAGAAAAAGAAAGAAGTCAAGGATTGGCTGCGATCCACCGGGGTAAAAACTGATGCCCCTTTATTGCTTATTAATCCCGGGGAAGGCGTTTTGCCGGTCAGGGAATGGCCGCTGGATAACTTTGTGGCTTTATCAAAAATGTTGCTGGCAAGAGGCGATATGCAGCTAGGGATTATTGGGACGCAGGGCGCATTTGTAAAAGCCGACAGCCTTATTAATGCCTTGGGTTCTCAGCGCTGTTTTAATCTTGTCGGAAAAACAGAACTTGCCGCTCTCATGGAGCTTTTTTGCCTTGCGCAGGGGATCATTTCCAATGACTGCGGATTGGCGCACCTGGCAATGCTTACGCCGATAAGGAAGTTCATAATTTTTGGCCCTGAAAGCCCGCGGGTGTTTGGGCCCCTTGCCGAGCATACGCATGTTCTTTACTCAGAATGGCCGTGTTCTCCCTGCCTATCCGTTCTAAACCATAGAAATTCCGCTTGTAAGGATAATATGTGTTTGCGTGCTATCTCCCCCGAACAGGCCTATGAGGTAATCCGGAATAATTTGTAGAAAATGACACAGATAATCAACCGCAAGTTTTTTATCCTTTCTGTACTCTCCATAATCATTCTCGGATCTATTGTTTATGCCAATTCGCTTAGCGGGCCGTTCTTTTGGGATGATATTGTATCTATTAAAAATAATATCTATATTCAGGACTTGTCTAAGCTTTGGAATATTTTTACCGAGTATAAAGGGTCCGAGTCTTCGATTGTTTTCCCCGGGTATCGTCCTTTACAGCTTTTTTCGTATCGGATAGACTTCTCGATTTGGAAGCTTAATGCCTTTGGATTCCACCTTACCAATATTGCGCTGCATCTTTTAGCCTCACTTGCTTTTTTTGGTTTTACTTACCTATTGTTCCGCAATAAGACCCTTTCTCTCCTTTCAGGCCTTTTCTTTGTCTGTTATCCGGTACACGTCGAAGCCGTTAGCTATATCTCCAGTAGAGCCAATTCATTAGTTATGCTTTTTACGCTTCTTAGCTTCATTTTTTATATCAAATATCTGCGCTCTCAAAGATCATATGCATACATTTTGATGCTATTCAGTTTTTGCGCAGCTCTTTTGTCAAAAGAAAGCGCCATCATTACACCTTTTCTTATTCTTTCGTATCACTATGCGTTTAGTGAGCGGATCAAGCTTAAGGCATTCGCTTCTATTGCGGCTGTCGGGATGGCTTATTGTATTTTGCGCAGCAGCATGCTGGGCTCAATGTATCAGGGCTCTGATGATTTATTCCGCAGGATCCCCGGATTTTTCGTTGCCATAAGCGCTTACTTAAGGATTTTATTTCTGCCGTTAGATTTACACTGCGATTACGGAAACAAGATATTCTCTTTTGCTGATCCGAGAGCGATCTTGGGGCTGACAGCTTCTGTCGTCTTGATATGGTATGCTTTTAGGCTAAAAAGAAAAAGGCCGGTTATATCATTCTCGATTTTATGGTTTTTTATCGCGTTGCTTCCTACTACGGGTATATATCCAAGGACCGCGTTTTTTATGGCCGATCACTGGCTTTATTTTCCGTCGATAGGATTCTTTATGATTTTAGCGTTTTGGTTTTCCGGTTTGTATCAGGACAGAAAAAAGCGTTTTTTTGCCGTTGGAGCCATAGCCTTCATTATTATATTTTATTCGTATCTTACCGTGCGCGAGAACGACTACTGGAAAAACCCCATTTCTCTTTTTGAGCGCTCCATTCAGTTTACGCCGGATAGCGCAAGCGTACACAATAACCTGGGTTACGAGTATCTAAATTCCGGAAAATTTGATAAGGCGCTTGTTGAATTCCGCAGGGCTATCGCCATTGACCCGCGCAGCCCGGCTGCCTATTGTAACCTCGGGATCGTTCATGTGGCGCTTGGTGAACACGACAAGGCCTGGGCTAGCTTTCGTAAAGCAGTGGAACTAAAGCCGGACTACGCTCTTGCTTATAACCAGCTATGCCTTGGATATGGGGAAATAGGTAAGTGCGATGAGGCGGTGCCGGTTTGCAAGAAATTAACCGAACTTAGGCCCCGCCTGCCAAGCGCATATTATAATCTTGGAAACGCCTATGATAAGTGCTCTAAGAAAAAAGAAGCGATAGAGGCATATCAGAAAGCGCTGGCCTTGAGGCCGGATTATTCCGAGGCCTTAAATAATTTAGCAGCTGCTTATGTCGATGTAGGCCAGATAGATGAAGCGATTGCCGTATGGAACAAGTTGGTTAAAATTAGCCCTGACTTTACAGTCGCCCATTTCAATTTAGCCGTGTTTTATTTTCAGCAGAAAAAGTATGATTTAGCGATAAAACACTGCGATAAGGTAATTGAGCTTGGCGACCAAGTCGATCCCGCTTTCCTAAAACTGCTTAAGCCTTATCGAAAATAAAATCTGCATACGGTTAACCAGCCTTGAAAATAACTGTATCCTTAGGTAATCGGTATTGTTCTGGCTGCCTTTGAATTTTCTGCGAAAATATGTTATATTTTTAATGTAAGAGGTGACAAAGGCAAACCCTGCGAAAGCAGGGGGCTCCGCCAAAAAACGTGGCGGACTCGTCCAGGAGTTGGCGAGGCAAAACTTAAAGAACCTAACGCCTAACGAGCTATGGTAGTCAGTTGCCGAAAACCGTCTTTATTGTTTTTTTCTGACCCATGGCCCATCAAAAAGCTATGGGTTTTTATTTGGAAGGGATAAAGAAGGGAGGCCGGAGATGATAAGAAAGATATGCGCGTTGGTGCTGGTGTTGTTGCTTGCGGTTTCCGTCGCTGCCTACGCAGAAGAGTCTGCTGCCAAAGATCAGAACGCGGGGACCAAGTTGGTCAGGGGAGTCACTAATCTGGCGTTGTTCTGGCTGGAGCCGGTGAAGCAGGCGTACCTGGTTTCCAAGGAGGAGAATGCGTGTCTGGGATTGACCTACGGGATTGTGAAGGGGGTAGGTGTGGGGGCATTCCGCCTGGCTGACGGGGTATTTGAGACAGTGACCTGCGTGATCCCTCCGTATGACAAGGTCCTGGTCGAGCCGGAGCTTATCTTCGAAGGCTGGTAATCGATAGGCAGGCAACTGCTATGCACAAAGATAATGGGAGAGCATGTTGCATCACCTGCTCTCCCATTTTTATGTTAGCCTTGGAATGGTCGATTACTGACGAGGAAGGCCTAGTTCTTCGGCTTTTGTGAAGTATTTCTTTGCCAGGTTAGGCTTCTTCATCTCCGAGTAGATCAATCCGATATTATAATAAATCACCGGGTCCTTATTCTCCAGTGAAAGGGCTTTTTGCAGATAGGAAAGCGCAGGCTTGTACTGTTTGAGCTTGCCATAGGCGCTTCCCAGATTTACGTAGGCCTTAGTAAAATCCCTCTTTAGCTTTATTGCCTTCTTGAAGCTCTCGATTGCCTTTTCGAATTCTTTTTGGGATATATAGACTATGCCTAAGCGGTAGTACGCCTGAGGATCATGGGAATTGTAGCGGACACTTGCCTGAAGAAGCAATGCCGCTTCCCGAGTTTTTTTATTTTCAAAGGCTTTTGAGCCGCGTTCAAAAAGCAGGTCTGCGCAGAGGGAGTTAATCTCTTCTTTGGGATCAGAGTTTTTCCACCAGGCAAACAGGGCGTTTTGGCTGGCGAATCCCAAAAGTAGGATAGAAATGGCTATCAAGATCAAACCGGACCGCTTCAGCATAATCAAATTATACGCCAATTTTTTTGAAGAGAAAGTTAAATCTTGCTGAGGGCGGGAAATTTCGGTAGGCATTGCTTGGGGGCCCAACATAGCCGGAGTTTAGCGCCGGTTATTTAAAAATTATTAAATAATGAAATCTATAGTATAATAAAAAACAAGCTCAATAGCTGTTATTTTTGCTAATAATCAATCAATGGTCTTTGTTATTTAACAATAGCGGTTATGACAAAAAAACGCAGAATATGCTTAAGAAAATAATCCGGAAATTAGGGATTGCGATCCAGAGGATAATAATAAGCATCCTGTTGTTTGTGATCTATTATCTGGTCTTTGGTTTGACCGTAGTTATCGCGTTATTATTCAATCGTAAAATATTAAACTGGCAAAACAGCGCGGGGAATTCCTCCTGGCATGAGGCTAACGGCTATGATCCGGATATTGCCAACAGCAGGATGCAGTCTTAGCCCATTAATGATAAGCCGAAAGACATGAAGAAAATCCGATACATATTCAAAGAAATGCTTTATATGATAAAAAGGCATAAGCTGTATTTCTTGGCGCCGTTATTATTAATCTTTGTTTTCTTGGCGCTGTTGGTTATCTATATCGGGCCCAGTATCATCATCTCATTTTTTTATGCCGGGTTTTAAAAGCTTCCCGAAAATCTTTTAGTAAGAATAATGAATATCTTAGGTGTTTCCTGTTTTTACCATGATGCTGCTGCTTGCCTTCTGCAAGACGGCAAAATAGTGGCCGCTGTCTCCGAAGAAAGATTTGACCGCAAAAAAAACTCTCCCGATTTCCCCGTCAACGCGATAAATTACTGCCTGCAGGCCGCAGATATAACTACCTACGATATCGATTACGTCGGTTTTTACGAAAAACCTTTTTTAAAATTTCACCGGGTGATCCTTAACCATTTACAATTCTACCCGTTTTCTTTCGGACATTTTTTAGATACGCTCCCGCATTGGCTTCAGGAGCGGCTGATCATGCCGTTGGTATTCGAGAAAAATATCGGTTTTAAAGGCCAGCCCATTTTTATCAAACATCATCTTTCTCACGCCGCAAGCGCTTTTCTGGTCTCTCCTTTTGAGGAAGCGGCTATTATTACCGCGGATGCCGTAGGTGAGTGGGCGAGCATGACTTATGGCATCGGAAGGGGTAACCAAATAAAGATTCTAAAAGAGATGCGTTTCCCGAATTCGCTGGGCTTATTGTATACCGCAGTTACCACCTATCTTGGTTTTGCGTCTTTTGAGGGCGAGGGTAAGGTGATGGGGCTGGCCGGATACGGCAAGCCGGTGTATCTGGATAAATTCAAGGAGATAATCAAGTCTTATCCGGATGGCAGCTTGCGCGTGGACCAGCGCTATTTAAGTTTCCACAAAGGTGCCAGGATGTATGAGAAAAGATTTATTAAGTTATTCGGTAAGGAAAGGAAGGCCGAAGACGCTATTGAGCAGAGGCACTGCGACATAGCGGCAAGCCTGCAGAAATTCGTCGAAGAAGCGCTTATTACAATCTCCAGAAAGCTGTATGAGGAATTAAAGACCGACCGGCTCTGTCTTGCCGGAGGGTTATTCCTAAATTGCGTTGCCAATAACAGGATCATGGAAGAAACACCTTTTAAAGAAGTCTTTATACAACCGGCTGCCGGTGACAGCGGAGGGGCCCTGGGCGCGGCTTCATATATTTATAATACGCTACTTAATAATCCCAGGAATTATGTGATGGAAGATGCGTATCTGGGCCCGGAATTCTCAGTCGCAGAGATAAAGAAGCTTTTAATAAATACGGGCTTGAGTTTTAAGGAGTTGGCCGAAGATGAAATGGCCAGGTATGTTGCCCGGGAAATATCGCAGGATAAGATCGTAGGCTGGTTTCAGGGAAGGGCTGAATTCGGCCCCCGCGCCCTGGGGAACCGTTCAATCCTGGCCAACCCTTGCAATCCAAACATGAAAAACCTCTTAAACGACAAAGTAAAACACCGGGAGCCTTTCCGGCCGTATGCGCCGGCGGTATTGGAGGAAAGGGCGCAGGAATTCTTTTTAGCTAAACAATTTTCTCCTTTTATGCTCTTGGCCGCAGAAGTCAAAGAAGATAAAAAGTCAGTAATTCCGGCTGTGACTCATGTCGATGGCACAGCCCGGGTGCAAACGGTCAGTAAAAAGATCAGCCCGAGACTCTGGAGATTAATAAAGGAATTCGAGAATATAACCGGAATACCTTTGCTTATAAATACATCTTTTAACTTAAAAGGTCAGCCTATGGTTTGTTCGCCCAAAGACGCCCTGGAAGCCTTTCTTAAGTCAAAAATGGATGTTTTGGTCCTGGAAAGTCTTGTGTTGGAGAAATAGACCCGTATGCGTTCATCCAAAAAAACATCGACTATTTATCAGAGGATAATCAGCATTGTCCTTGGGATCGTTTTCTCATTCGTGCTTTTAGAGTGTATTATCCGCCTGAGCGGCTTCATGTTCATCTGTTACCAGGACTACAGAAATAGAATATCTCTTTTTCAAAAAGGCTCTTACCGGATTCTCTGCCTTGGTGATTCTGTCACGGCGGGACAGTATCCCCGTATTCTGGAAGGGATTTTAAATGACCGCCACATCGGGATAAATTTTAGCGTTATTGATAAAGGCCTGATTCTCGCCAATAGCGCGGTCATACTTTCTCAGCTGGAAAATAATCTTAATACATACAAGCCTGATGCGGTGATCGCGATGATGGGCACAAATGACAAGGAGGTCACGTATTATAAGGATATTCCGGAGTCTTCTTCTTGGATTTTCCGGCATTGCCGGTCATATAGATTTGCGCGGCTTATCTATGCGCACATTGCGCAGAAATTTAAGAAAAAAGGCGTACAGAGCGGCCCTGGCATAGAAAATGAGGCTGACGCAGAAAAGATCATCATTCCCGCTGTCGCTGGTGATCTTGTGACACTCAACCCGTCAGGCAGCGCCGCGGCTCTTAATCCCAAAGACGGAAAAGGGCATGCCGATTTAGGATTTTTTTATAGCGGACAGGGGGCATTGCCTGAAGCTGAGGCTTCATTCCGGCAGGCCATAAAGCTAAATCCTGATAATGTCGCAGCATATGTCGGGATGGGGATAGTTTATTACTCTCAGGGCAAGCTTCGCGATTCGGAAATAGTGTTACAGAAAGCCATTAATCTTAATCCCCAAAACGACAGCGCATTTATAGTATTAGGATGGGTTTATCAGCTCCAGGGCAGATTTAGCGATGCAGGAGATTCTTACAAAAAAGCCTTAGCGCTTAATCCGCGAAATGAGAAAGCGCATAGCGCATTGGGGCAACTGTATCAGGCCCAGGGGAAGTTCGACGATGCCCAGGCGTCTTTCCAGAAGGTTTTGGAGATAAATCCCGGAAATGATTGGGCGTACGTTAAATTAGGGGAGCTTTACCAGATCCAGGGTAAATTTGCTGATGCCGTGGTTGCGTTCAAGAAGACCATAGAGTTAAATCCCTCCAGCGACCGGGCATACAGAGCGCTGGCTCTGCTTTATAGACAGACAAACAGGCCGGATCTTGTCGGAGCAATTGACAGAAAGATGGCTCAACTGCGCGTCGATGAATATGGCGCTTTAACGGTTGACAGCTATCGCAGGCTCAAGCGTATTCTGGATAAACGGGGGATACGGCTTATTTGTATGCAGTATCCTATGCGTAGCGTCCTGCCTTTAAAAAGAATATTTGATGATGGAGCAGGGGTGTTATTTGTGGATAACCAGGGAGTTTTTGAGGAAGCTTCTAAAAAAGGCGACTACAGAGATTATTTTAAGGATATGTTTGGCGGAGATTTTGGTCATTGTACGGACAAGGGCAACGGGATCATGGCCAAGAACATCGCGGACACAATCATAAAAGAAGTATTCGGAAAATAGCATCGTTATTCATTAAGTCCGCGATGGACTAAAGGATTTGGTGATAAAAGGAGCTTATGATGGCACAGCAAAAAATATGCGTTAAATGTGTATTGCCGGAAAGTAAACCCGATATCTGGCTAAACGAAGAAGGGGTCTGTAATATCTGTGTAGAATTTGAGAAGTCGAGAAATTCTTCCCAAGAACGCCAGCCGCTTGAGACGGATTTTATTAAAATGCTTAACACGTATAAAGGCAACGGAGAGTATGACTGCCTGGTGATGTGCAGCGGAGGAAAAGACAGCACAGCCGCATTGTATTATATGAAAAAGAAATATAAATTAAATCCCCTTGCCTTTACCTTTGATCACGGCTTTGAAAGCGAAGAGGCTATGGAAAACGTGAGAAATGCGGTAGAAATACTGGGGGTGGATTTCCTGTTTTTTAAAAGCGATTTTATGAAGGATATGTTTTCCGAGATCTTGAAAAGCGGCTCAAAGGCGGTGATCTGCCACCCATGTTCGCTTTGGTATATGGATCTGGCTTTTAAAATGGCGGCCAGATTCAATATACAGATAATCATCGCCGGCTGGACCAAGGGGCAATCCACCAGGCAGCCGCTGATGTCAAGGTGCGGTTGCAACACCAACCAGCCGGAGTTTGTGTCCATGGCAAAGGCCACAAAAGAGTTTTTGGATAAATATAAGAATAGCAATCCCAAATATAGGGATTTTCCGGATACAATGGAGGAGGTTTTGACCAGGGCCAAAAAAAGGCAAAAATGCGTTGTCCTGTCTCCTCATTGGTTTCTGCCGTTTGGCTCAGACACATACGTTGAGAAGATAAAGAATGAATTGAAATGGAAACCCGCCCGGTTGAGTTATCCCGGAGGTACTACTAATTGCTATTTGAATTTCATCTCAGTTTATAATTCAATCAAACATTTCGGGTATACCCACTATCATGTGGAAATGACTAAACTCATACGGGAGGGATTGCTGACCCGGCAGGAGGCATTGGAGGCGCTAAAAATAAATTTTGATAAGGAACTATTAAACTCTGTGGCTAAAAAGTTAGACTGTACCTTTAGCGATTGATTTATCTGGAGAATATGCTATTTAGCGTTGTCGATCCAGGCTCCTGTATTGTATCGCCTCGGAGACATGTTCCGCCTGAATGCTTTCTGAATCCACCAGATCCGCGATTGTGCGGCTTACCTTTAATATTTTGTCATACGCCCGCGCTGAAAGGCCCAGTTCCATCATCGCCATTTTAAGTAATTCTTTGCCCTCTTGGTTCAAGGCGCAGTATTTTTTAGTCAGTTTTGTATTCATCTGGGCGTTGTAAAAGACCTTATCTTCTTTTCCGCCACAAAACGTGGCGCCCGCCTGCCGGACGGGCAGGGATCCGTCAAGCATTTTGGCGGAAAATCTCTCCCGTTGAATTATGCGTGCCTTTTCCACCCGTGCCTTAATAACGCTTGATGCCTCGGCGTCATTTGTATCGGTAAGCTCTTTATATTTTATCGCCGGGATTTCAATATGGATATCGATCCTATCCAGGAGCGGCCCGGAGATCTTGCCCATGTATTTTGCGATTTTGTTGGGATGACAGCGGCAGGCCTTCTTAGGATCGGTGTAGTAACCGCACGGGCAGGGGTTCATAGCGGTGATGAGCATAAAGGAAGCGGGGAAGCTAAAAGATTTGAAGATCCTGCAGATACGGATAGACGCATCTTCCAATGGCTGACGCAGTGCCTCTAGGCAATCCCGCCTGAACTCAGGAAGTTCGTCAAGAAATAATACGCCCTGATGCGCCAGGCTGATCTCTCCCGGCTGCGGGATAGATCCGCCGCCTACCAGGGCGACTGTTGAGATGCTGTGGTGCGGAGCGCGGAAAGGCCGGATTCCCACAACACCGTCTCTTCCGCCAAGCGTCCCCATAGCGGAATGAATTTTAGTTACTTCCAGCGCTTCCTCCAGAGTCAAGTTTGGCATAATGGTGGGGATTCTCTTGGCAAGCATGGTTTTGCCGCTTCCGGGCGGTCCGATCATGGCGATATTGTGTCCTCCGGCAACCGCAACTTCCAGCGCGCGTTTGGCCAAATACTGCCCTTTGATTTCCGCGAAATCGATCTGATAATTAATATTTTCCTGAAATTGGGCCTGTAAATCCAGCCTGAACGGAGAAAGGGTCGCCGGGTTATGAATAAACTCTACCGCTTCAGACAATGTCCTAAGCGGCCAGACAAGGGCATCTTTGACAATGGCTGCTTCTTTGGCATTCTGGATGGGGACGATAATGTTCCTATTTTCAGATTTTGCCACCGCAATACTGATTGGTAAAACGCCTGCTGTAGGACGAAGTGTTCCGTCTAGGGCAAGTTCCCCCAAAAGGTGGTAATCCTTAAGCCGCTCTTTGTCGATTTGTTCAGTTGCTGCCATTACCCCTAGAGCGATGGCCAGGTCAAAATAAGCGCCCTCTTTACGCATATCCGAAGGGGCAAGGCTTATGGTGATGCGCTCAGCCGGCCAGGCGAACCCGGAATTCTTTATCGCTGACTTTACCCGTTCCCTGCTTTCACGGATAGCCGTGTCTGCCATTCCCACCAAGTTGACGCTTGGCAATCCCGGTGAGACATCTACCTCAATTTCAACAGGATACGCCTCTATTCCAATGAGCCCAAAACTAAACACTTTTGCCAACATAGTCATAGCCTCCGTTCTAATGACCCCAGAAACAGACTTTTCTGTTTCGTAAAACGAAATAAAGCCTAAGGGGTAAGTTTTAAGCATACAGTTTAGCTTTGCTGCCAGCCGGCAGGCACCACCTAAACTGCGCCCTTACTTAAATAGACGTAAGAGGTGGCAAAATCTAACAAGAAAAAACTTGCAATTTCACGCTCAAACTATATAATATATCACTATGGATAAGGCTTTTTCGAGAAAAACGCTTATAGCGTTTGCCCTGTTTCTCTTGACCATAACCGTATTCAGTGTTTATAAATACGCCTCTTCTTTAAAGGAGAAATATGATTTATTGAGCACGCTGACTCAGGTCAAGGTCCAGCTCGTTAATCTGGAAACAGAGAAGCAGCATCTTTTGCTGGACCTGGATAAGGAACGTGCGCTTACCAGTAAACTGACACTTGATAAAACGACGCTCAAGGATAATCTGAGGGCAAGCAAGGCCAGACTAAACAGGCTTTTCACTGATTTTGACAAAACCCAGAAGAAGATCGATGAGATCAGTTCTCAGTTCTCTCTTTTAAAAGCGGAAAATGCCGCGCTGACCAGTGAGCGGGATGTCATGAAACAGGAAAACGAAAACCTTAAGGCAAAGTTCGGTTCCGCGGAAGAGCTTAAGAAGGCGCTCAGAGAGGTCAGGAAACAGATCGTCAAAGTCGGTAAACAGATGATCCATAAGGGACAAGAGGTTAAAACCAGCGAAGGAAACCGCGGTTTTGTTATTAAAGACGGTCAACCTACCTATCCGGCAAAGATAAAGATCGAAGTAAATCCTGCCTCCGCAAAAGAATAATGAACGAAATATTCGTACAGTTTTTTAAAAACAAAATCTTACTGACTACTATTGCCGCCTGGTTTATCGCCCAGAGCATCAAGGTAGTAATCGGTATCTTTAGGGAGAAAAGGTTTAATTTCCGCTGGTTTGTGGGTACCGGGGGCATGCCGTCAAGTCATACCGCGGGAGCCTCATGCCTGGCGACCGCCGTGGGAATAGATTATGGTTTTGATAGTGCGTATTTTGCCTTGGCCGCTTCTTTTGCGCTTGTGGTAATGTTTGATGCCCAGGGTGTGCGTCGCGCCACCGGCCGGCAGGCGCGTATTTTGAATAAAATAACTGATGACATTTATTGGAAGGGCCGGATCAAGGAAGGGCAGTTACGTGAGCTTATCGGGCATACGCCCGTAGAAGTGATTATGGGATTTTTACTCGGCGTCGCGGTTGCATGCGTCTCCGGATAGAGGAGGATTAAGTGAATAAGAAGATTCTTATCATCGCTTCCGCGGTAACAGCACTTCTTGTCTCAGGCCTGGTAGTCGTGCAGATAAAGAAAGGAAAAGTCCGCTCGGTTGCGAAAAAAAGCGCGTCTCCTTCCTATGCCTTCCTTTTAAGCCAGGCAAAAGATCTGGAAGCAAACGGCAGCCTCCTCGAGTCAAAGAATGCCTATCAGAAATTGGTAAGCGACTTCCCCGGCTCCGCGGAAATAGTAAATTGGCAGAAAAAAACAGAGGACATCAATATAAAGTTATTGTTTTCTCCCGTTATCACCCCTAAAAGCGCTGTCTATGAGATAAAGCCGGGTGATACCCTGACTAAAATATCCAAAGAATTCAAAACTACCACGGACCTGATCAAGAAAAGCAATAACCTTTCCAGCGACAATATTTCTCCCGGAAAAAAAATAAAAGTCTGGACCGCGCCTTTTGCCATCCTGGTGGATAAATCACAGAATATCCTGTATTTAAAATGCAACGAAGAAATCATTAAAACGTATATCGTTTCTACCGGCAGAAACAATTGTTCTCCCGTAGGCACCTTTAGGATCACCAATAAGTTGATAAATCCCACCTGGTTTAAAAAAGGCCAATCCGGGCCTATCCCTGCCGGAAGCCCCGAGAATATTCTCGGCACCCGCTGGCTGGGTTTTGATCTTCCCGAATACGGAATACACGGCACCACTGATCCGCAAAGCCTCGGTAAGCAGGCTACCTCCGGTTGTGTGCGCATGGCCAACAGCGACGTTGAGGAGGTCTATACCATAATTCCCGTCGGAACCGAAGTAATTATCGTTGATTAATATTGTTTAGCAAATAAGAGACATTAATTTCAAAGTCTAAAATTAAAAATTCAAAACAAGTTAAAAATTTAAATTTTAAAATTTAACCTTATTTTGAATTTTGAGCTTTAAACTTTAAATTTATTATGCAGTTTAATATTTCTGAATAAATATGGCCGGACTTAACTTCGAAAAAGATATAATCGAGCTTGAGAAAAAGATCCATGAGCTCAAGCACTTCAGCACCCATAAAAAAATCGATCTTTCTGCGGAGCTCAAGCGCCTGGAAGACAAGCTCGAGCAGAAAAGGAAATATACCTATGGCAATCTGACTGCCTGGCAGAAGGTGCAGCTTGCCCGCCATCCGCAGCGGCCGTATACCCTTGATTACATCTCGATGATCATGACGGATTTTGTCCAGTTGCACGGTGACCGTTGTTTCGGTGATGATAAGGCGCTTATCGGCGGATTCGCAAGGTTAGAAAATCAGAAGGTCATGGTCATGGGTCATCAAAAAGGCCGTGACACCAAGGAGAATCTTAAGCGTAATTTCGGATGTGCGCACCCCGAGGGATACCGCAAGGCTTTGCGCTTTATGGAGATCGCCGAGAAATTCAAATTGCCTATTGTGATATTTATCGACACTCCGGGAGCGTACCCGGGCATCGGGGCGGAAGAGCGCGGGCAGTCACAGGCAATCGCGCTTAATCTACGCGAGATGATGCGTATTGCCACCCCTATAGTAGCGACGGTAATCGGCGAGGGTGGTTCAGGAGGTGCTTTGGGAGTCGGCGTGGCGGATAGGGTGTGCGTTTTAGAAAATGCCTATTATTCGGTTATCTCCCCGGAGGGCTGCGCTGCCATACTTTGGAAGGATGGGGCAAAGGCGCCTGAAGCTGCCGAGGTTTTAAAGCTGACAGGAGAGGATCTTCTGAAGAGAGGTATTATTGAGGAAGTTATCCCAGAGCCGTTAGGCGGGGCGCATCGTAATCCCCAGCAGGCAGCCAAGAATATCAAGGAAGCGGTGCTTAGAAATCTAAAGGACCTCAAGGATCTTAGTAAGGAAGAATTGCTCAAAGGGCGTTACCAGAAATTTAGAAAAATAGGGGTGGTGGGATGATCGAACACCAATTATTATTACTGGGCTTACTTAAAGAAAGCCCCAAACATGGCTACGATATCAAAATAAAAATAAAAGAAATCCTTTCGCTCTTTGCCGGAGTAGATCTGAAATCGATCTATTACCCTCTGAAAATATTGGAGAAGAAGGGCCTGGTGGTAAAGCGCGTTACCAAGGCGGGTAAGCGCCCGGAGCGCATGGTTTACGCGTTGACCAGCGAAGGCCAAAGTCATTTTGACGAGCTGCTTAACCAAAGTTTTCTAAATCTGAAACGTCCGCAGTTTACCTTAGATTTAAGTCTTTATTTTCTGCACTATATGAAGCCAGATGTCGCCCGACGCAGATTACGGGCGCGCCTGTCCATCCTAAGACGCATCTCCAGCGGCATTGAGCAGATGATCAGTGTGCATGCTAAACGCAAGCCCCCCTCACTGGTAACTATCCTTGAACATAACCTGCGTATGCTGCGGGCGGAAGAAGAGTTCCTGGATACGCTGATTAAAACTCTTTAAGCTGTTTTGCGCCTAGTTTCCCTCTGCGCGGGAAAATTACCTAACCATAAGCGCCGCATCCATTTTTAGCCCTGACAAATCATAAGAATTTACTTGACAGCCGGGGAATAGGCTTTATAATATAGTAAAATTTTACTATTCAAATTTTTCTATCTCTGGGGAGTGGTCAAATATGGATTGGAATCCGGAAGTAAAAGAACGCTTTAAGGTGTTGATCGCGAAAATCCCGGTTTTTCACCGGCATATCACCGAGGAAGCAGTCACTAAAAGGGCGCAAGAAATCGCCAAGGCTCGCCATGCCTCTTTGATACAGGAAGAGGATATTATCAGTGCCTTCTTTTCCGATGTACCTTCTCCATTTTATAGCATGATGATGCGCCTTCTTGAACAGGCAGGGTTTGATTATAAGAAGTACGGATTCCCGAAGACCCCGTCTTTCATTGGGCGGGATACAAAATAAGAAAGCGAAGGATGGGTTGAAAATCGCGGTTATCGGCGCAGGCGCCATCGGCGGACTGGTCACGGGTTATTTAAAATTAAAAGGCGCTGATGTCAGCTTAGCCGGCCATGCTGACGCTGTGAAGGCGATAGCGGATCATGGGCTTGAGATATCCGGTGTCCGGGGGGACTTAAAGGCAGCGATTGATGTTTCTGAAAAGTTGACCAAAAATGCTGACCTTGTTATCCTGGCGACAAAGACCCAGGATATTGAGCAGGCGCTAAAGGATAATCTTGCCTTTATCCGGAATTCACTGGTTCTTACCACACAGAACGGTGTCCAGGCAGACAGTATCGTCGCCAAGTTTATCCCCAAAGAGAACATAATTTCCAGCATTGTCATGTTCGGCTCTACGTATCTGGAGCCGGGAAAGATCGTGCATAATTTTGAGGGTAGCTGGATCATCGGTAAGATTTTTTCTGAAAATGACGGAAGCGTTGGCGTGGTGGGCGGAGTGACGGAGTCAATATTCCCCACGTTGGTCACCACCGATATCAAGGGAATGAAATATCTAAAAATATTCGTCAATGCCAATAACTGTATCCCGGCTATTTTGGGAGTAAGTATGCAGGAGGCATTCAGCGATCCTGCAGTTGGCGCTATCAGTATCGGAATCTGGAAAGAAGGATTGGGGATTGTGAAAAAAGCCGGAATAGACCTGGTCTCTTTACCGGATTTTCCGGTTGAGCGTCTGACAAAACTGGTTTCGTTACCTACACTTGAGGCAGCTAAGATATTTTCCGGAATCATGAGCAGCTTAAGCAAGGAGCCTTTGTATGGTTCCATCCTGCAGAGTATCAAACGGGGAAAGACAAGCGAGATAGATTATCTAAACGGCGAATTTATCGCTTTGGCAAAAACAAATGAAACGGCGGCTCCTCTAAATACAAGGCTCGTTGAAATGGTGCACGGGGTGGAGTGCCAGAAGCGGTTTCTTACCAAAGAAGAATTACTGAAAAACACGAAAGGATTGTTTAACTGAGATGGGAGAAGTCAATACCCCTTTTCCGAAATTAAAGCTGACTGTCACCGGAGTATTCGGCCTTTGTTATCACGGTTACAAAATAGGCGATGAAATAATCCTGGAGGATTTTACCCATCCGCCCAAACATTTTTGTCTGGGGCTGGCCCACGCTCTGTTTCCGGTCATCTATGCTTTAAGTTTCGGTTCGTGTTTTCCTTTCCGCGATAATCAGCGCTCATTGTTGGTGACCTGTCCCGACGGCGGAAAGCTGGAGTTTAAGGCCGAGATCCTGGACAAAGACGGTAAGGTCCAGGTGATCCCAAAGGATCCTAACTTTAAGGGTCCGAATCCAAAGAAGATGATTATTGAGGTGGTGCAGGCAAAAGGCAAGTGCGTCTTTGGCTATAAGGTCGGCGACAAATGGGAGACGCAGGGGCTAAAATGCGTTCCCGGCTTCTGCGGCGCGGCATTTCACTGCGCGTTTCCTGCGCTTTTCGCGCTTAATTTCGGAGCCAAGTTTTTCTTTATGGAGGATCCAAATTCCATTGATACCGTCACCTGTCCTGATGGGGGAAATATAGTGTTTAAGGTGAAGAGAATAGAGGAGTAGAATCAATAAAAGTTAAATTCAAAGTCTAAAGCTCAAAATTCTCCCGCCAATAAATATAGATTAAGGCGGGATCCCGTCTAGAACTAATTGGGTGACGGGAAAAACAAAGTTAAAGTTTAAAATTTAAATTTTAAACTTTGACCTTTAAAATTGTTTTGAATTCTATACTTTAATTTTTGAATTTATCCAAAGGATAAACAAATGAGTAAGCGTAGAGTTGTTATTACAGGAATCGGCGTCATTTCTCCTAACGGCATCGGCAAGGAGAATATCTGGAAAGGCATGTCCGGAGGCGTCTCCGGAGTTAAGCTGGTCGACAGCTTCGACGTTTCTATTTTTAATACTAAAATCGCCGCGGAAGTGCGCGATTTCGATCCATTTAAACTGGGCCTGAATCACGAAGAGGTCATGCGCATGGACCGCTACGTGCAGTTCGGCGTGATCGCCGGCGATATGGCGATCAAGGATAGCGGCCTGGATTTTTCTAAAGAAGACCCTACGCGTATCGGGGTCTGCCTTGCTAATGCGATTTGCGGCACAAAATATATGGAAGAGGAGTTTGCCCTGGTCACTGACAACGGGAAAAAACCTATTGACCCCTCAAAGGTGCGTCCCGATCTATATGATGCGGCGATGTTCAATACGCCCTCCATCGAACTAAGCGCCAGATACGGATTAAAAGGAACCTGTAATACTTTATCTACGGGTTGCACCGCAGGCACGGACTCTATGGGGTTTGGATTAGAAACGATTCAGGACGGGGAGCAGGATATTGTGATTTGCGGCGCGGCGGAAGCGCCGATTACCCCGATTACCTTCGGTGCTTTTGACGTAGTCAGTGTTCTTTCGGTGCGTAATGATAATCCCGCGGCGGCGTCGCGTCCCTTTGATAACAAGCGCGACGGTTTTGTTTTATCCGAGGGCGCTGGGATATTGGTTTTGGAGGAGCTTGACCATGCTTTAAAGCGCAATGCGCGTATTTATTGCGAGGTCCTTGGTTTCGGGACCAGCTGCAACGCATTTCACATGACCGACCTTCCCTCTGATGGAGGGGCAATGGTAAGCTGTATCACTTTAGGCTTAAAAGACGCAGGAATCAGGCCTGAGGAAGTCGACTATATCAATGCCCACGGCTCATCCACGCGCATGAACGATATCTTCGAGAGCAATGCCTATAAGACGGTATTTGGTGATCACGCCCGCAAGCTTCCCATAAGCTCTCTAAAATCGATGATCGGTCATCCCCTGGCAGCGGCAAACGCGGTTGAGTTTACCGTCTGCGCATTGATTTTCGAAAAGAATGTGCTACCTCCGACTATAAATCAAGAGGAAAAAGACCCGCAGTGCGACCTGTATTATATCCCTAACAAAGCTATTGCCAAGAAAGTAAATACTATTTTAAAAACCAGCAGCGGTTTTTCGGGAATTCATTCTTCGCTAGTGCTTAGGAGGCTCAATGTGTAAGATTGCGGTTACCGGTATCGGCGTAGTCACGCCTTCCGGAATCGGAAAGCGTCAGTTCTGGGCGAATATCAAAAGCGGGCGTTCTTTTATCAAAGGGATTACCCGTTTTGACGCCTCGCAGTATCCTTCGCGTATAGCTGGCCAGATCGATGAGCTGGAGAAATACGGGATGCTTTCCGAGAGGCTTCTTAAAAAGATCGACGCATTTTCTCATATGGCCCTGATCGCCTCCGAACTTGCGTTACAGGATGCGGGTATTGATATAAAAAAAGAAGATCCTAATCTTGTAGGTATATTTCTGGGCAACGCTATCGGCGGATGGCTGTATGCGGAAACAGAGCTGCGCGATATGTATATTGAAGGCCGTGAAGGAGTCTCTCCGTATATGGCCTCAGCGTGGTTTCCGGCTGCGCCTCAAGGGCAGGTGTCCATTTATTACGGGATAAAAGGTTTTTCTAAGACGGTAGTGGCAGATCGCGCAGGTTCATTGATGGCCCTTGGATACGCGCGCAAAGTTTTAAGTAAAAATAAATTGAATATGATTTTAGCTGGTGGGATGGAAGCGCCGGTGACGCCTTATGCGTTATTGTGCTGCAATACCTACGGCGCGCTTTCTAAAAACAATGCCAACCCGAAAAGCGCTTATCGTCCGTTTGATAAAAAGCGCGACGGATGCGTAATCGCAGAGGGAGCGGGTGTGGTGGTGATGGAGGGGATAGAGCGCGCGAAGTCCCGCGGAGCTAATGTCCTGGCCTACATTTCCGGATATGGCACATCTTGCGACGGAGTTGACCGGATCCAGCCTGCTTCTGACGGAAAGGAATTGGCGCGCGCGATCAGAATAGCGCTTGCTGACGCAAAGATTACTCCTGAGCAGATAGACTATATCAGCCTAGACGGAATGGCAGTGGAGATCTGGGATGATACAGAAATTAAGGCAATCCGTGAAGTATTCGGGTCAAAGGCAAAAGATATTCCGGTAAGTTGTCCTAAATCCATGTTTGGAAACTTATTGGGTGCTTCGGGCGCCGTGGATATGATCGCCGCAATTCTGGCGATGGAGCATAGCCTGGTTCCGCCTACTGTTAATTTGGATGAGCCGGCAGTAAACGGTCTTAACTATATAGGTAAAACAGCAAAAGAACATGTGGTTAACAAGGCATTGATTATTTCCCGCGGCAGAGGCGGGATCAACTCAGCGTTAGTCGTAGAAAAAGCTTAATTAATACACCTGGCCTTAAAGCACTTTGGCAAAAAGGATTGCCAAGTGCGTCCCTTCTGGGACGGATAGGCCAGCAGCGCAGAGAGCGCGCGCTCGCCCATCTTATTGGGCGAGGCGTGTTCCGTCCAAAAAGGACGCACCCAGCATACCTTTTAGCTGGGGTGCAGCTTTCTGCAAAAGGAGGATAAGAAATGAAGATTCTATTTGTTATGCCGAAAGTCGGCGCCTGGGCATCACACGGCATACACCGTTCGCCAAATCAGCTTTACGCGCATTGGGCAGCATATGTGCGGGAAAGAGGTTATGAGGATGTGTCGGTCATAGATGGCAGGGCCGAACAGATTCCTATGGACCAGCTCGTCGAAAAAGTAAAAGAAAAAGCTCCGGATGTCGTAGTGATGGGCGAGCAGCTGCATGGCTATGGCGGTTACGGAGTGTTACGACATTTTAAAGATGCGGCAATTGGGATCAAAAAAGCGCTGCCTAAGACAAAAATAGTCCTTGGCGGGTTGTGGTATTCAGCCATGCCAGTGCCTACGCTGGAAGAGAATCCCGCGGTTGATTTTGTGGTTATGGGGGAAGAGGAGTCATTCGGCGACCTGATCGAAGCCATAGACAAGAATAAGCCGCTTAAGGATGTGGGGGGTGTAACTTCGCGCGTAGGTAGCGAGATAGTTATGGGGCCGCATAAGCCGCTGCTGCAGGATCTGGACAAGCTTCCCTTGCCGGCATACGATTTGTTTCCGATGGATAAATACGTGGGGCACACTTACTGGAAGCCTTTCGTGGACATGGTTACATCGCGCGGATGCCCCTCAGCTTGCACTTTCTGCTACGAGTGGGATCAATTTGACCCGCGTTCCCCTTCAGACTTTTTAAAGTGGCGCGCCAAGTCTCCGGAAAGAGTCATGGAGGAGCTGAATCTTCTGCATAAGAAATACGGGGTCAAGGTAGTAGTAATCCAAGATGATAATTTTAATGTCGACCCTGCCAGGGTGCAGAAATTCTGCGAACTTAAGAAGGCGGCCAATAACCCGATTAAGTGGG
>CAYGZJ010000007.1:0-21936 GCA_964354335.1 uncultured Planctomycetales bacterium
CTGCATCAGGGTAGAAATGGGTTTCATACAGGCGCCGAGAATAATATCTTCGCCATTAGATATGCCGCCTTCAATACCGCCGGCATGATCAGTCTTGCGGAAATAACCTTTATTCTTAGTATAATAAATGGCATCGTGGACTCCAGAACCAAATTTATCGGCATAGCCAAAACCTAAACCAAAACTTACTGCCTTGATTCCGGGAATAGACATGATATTCTGGGCCAGCCTGCCATCCAGGCGCCGGTCCGGCTGCACATAGCTACCTAATCCTACGGGAACACCTTTGGCGACAACTTCAAACAACCCTCCCACCGTATCTTTATTGGCGATCGCCTCTTTGATTTTACCGATCATCGCATCTTGGGAATATTCTCCTCCCACTGACAATACCCTGCTTGTGATCTTTATACCGAACTCGCTTAAAAAAAGTTTACAGACCGCGCCGACTGCGACAGTGGCTACTGTGCTTCTTGCCGAAGAGCGCTCCAGGACATTACGAATATCGCTGAAGCCGTATTTTAATAATCCCGCCAGGTCAGCGTGGCCGGGCCTGGGAGCAAGAACCTTGTGCAGCGTCTCGATCTTATAATCCATATTCTGAATAAGCAAGGCAATGGGACTGCCCAGTGTGATCCCGGATTTAAGGCCTCCGACAAGCAAGGCTTTATCATTTTCAATCTGCATGCGTTTGCCCCGGCCAAACCCGGCCTGCCGGCGCTTGAGTTCCTGATTTATTTTAGCCGCATCAACCTTAAGCCCTGCCGGCATTCCCTCCAAGATCGCGACAATCCCTCTGCCGTGCGATTCACCCGCGGTTAAATACCTCAGCATAATTTCCTCCTGTTAAATTCCAATATCCAAATCACAAACCACAAACCAATTTCAATACCAAACAATCAAAATCACAAAAAGATATTTTATTTGGTCATTGTAATTTTAAGAATTGTTTGTTATTTGTGTATTGTCCCGCTGTAGTTTAATTTAATGCGGGATCCCGCCTAAAACTTAATGGGTAGCGGGATAATTTGTAATTTTAAAAGAACGAGCTTCGTCTCTAGAGTTTAAGATCTACTTCCACAAGCCGCGCTTATTTTCGCGCGCTTCCCGGTATAATTTCAAAAATAAATCCGAGTATTTGACATTCGGCGGATAGGTCATTAAAGAAGCATACCCTTGTTTTACGATTTCGGCGTTCACAAAGGTTCCGTCATCTTTTAAATATACATAGGCCAGAATCCGGCCGTATCTATCGTGCTTCTCCACGTCCATCTCCAGGCGCACGCGCTTGCCCTCGACCAGATTCTTGGTAAAAGCATAGGACTTCTTACCCATGGAAATGATCGTGTTGATATCCTGCTGGGAACGCTCGGCATCCCGGTAGAGCTTCTTGGATTCATGTATTTCCGGAGTGTCAATACCGATCAAGCGCACCCGGTCCCCACTCTCAAGCACCAGCGTATCTCCGTCAACCGCCCGTTTGACCAGAATATCATCATAATTATGGCTTTTGCCAAAAGTAAAATTGAACTTTCCTTCGTCGCTATTATAAGCCGGGGTCTTGTCCTTATTGCAGGAACTGATCACAAAAAGAGAAATTGCTCCTGCCAACAAAACCAACAACCGCAGCTGCTTTTTTATGCCGGGCCTTCTTCTCATAAGCTTGCTCCGATAATACCTGCTAAGACCACCATATCCTCAATGCAGAATATTTCTCTAATGTTTGCGTCAAAGAGGATATTGGCGTCTGCGCCAAATTCCTCATCCGCTTTCCAGACTTTGATCAGCGCAGGTACCGCCTCGAATGCCTGCACAATAATGGCTGCGTCAGCGCCTTCGGCTTTCTTTGCCGGTAAACGCTCTAGCGCCTTAAAGAGCCCGTCCGGATTAGCTGAATACTTCCTGATCACCGGATCGATAGAGCGCTTGCGAAAAGCATCAAAATAGCCTTCAATTCCGGAAAATTCCCGAAAGGTAAGCCACTTTCCTGTCACCGGCGGCAAGCCTTGCTCCTTACGCCGCAGGTAGTGCAGAATAAGAATAGCCAGGAAATCCTTTGCCGGGACATTACAAGAAAGCGACAGGACCTTTTTCTGCTTTATGTCAACACTGTACTCGTCGGCCAAAAACTTGACCGCAAGGCTTGCAGGCGGCTGCACCGCAGCCAGATCCGCCCAGGCCTTCTCCAAAGCCACCTCATAACTCATATTTTTTATAATAACATTTTTATTAGATAAATCAATGATTTTGCTCTATAATGGTCGTAACTAGTAAACGCGTAACTCGTAACTAGTAAATTTTCCATTCCCGAATCCTTTTACGAGTTACTAGTTACGAGTGTACGAGTTACGAAAAAAATATGATCTATGACCGCTTCCAACAGGAAGCCATTGACTTTATCAACCAGAACCATTCGGTAATCGTCTCTGCCCCCACCGGAGCAGGCAAGACCGCCATTGCCGAACATATCATTGACACCGCGATCCAGGCAAACCGCTGCGTCATCTACACCGCGCCCATCAAGGCCCTCTCCAACCAGAAATTCCGCGACTTCCAGGGACAATTCGGAGATAATATAGGCATCCTTACCGGAGACGTATCCATCAATCCGGGCGCTGCGGTCCTGATCATGACCACTGAGATCTTCCGCAACAAGATCCTGGATGAGCCGGAGAGCCTTGCGAAATACTCCTGGGTAATCTTTGATGAGATCCACTACATTGACAATCCGGAGCGCGGCACAGTCTGGGAGGAATCGCTGATCTTTCTTCCCAAACATATGAATATCTTAGGGCTTTCCGCCACCATCCCCAACATCAAACAATTCGCGCAGTGGATCGAATCCGTGCACAATAAGCCGGTTGAGACCATCATTGAGACAAACCGGCCGGTCCCCCTGCATTTCTTCTTTCAGACACAAAACGAAGTAGTCGACAAAATAGAGAGTCTGAAGCGGTCGCGTTTCGGAAAACCGAATAAATTATTCGCCCTGATCAATTATGTCCGTCAGAAAGAAGGCCTGCCGGCGATATATTTTGTCTTTGGCCGCCGGCGCGCGGAAGAACTTGCCCTTGAATTGATGAGTTTTAACTTTCTAAACGGCAAAGAAAAGACACAGATCACCGCCATCTATGAGGACCTGCTGCGGCGCTTTGACTTAAAGACCGACCGTACCGCTTGCGAAATGTACCCTCTGATACAGCACGGCATTGCCTATCATCACGCCGGAATGCTGCCGACGCTCAAAGAAGTGATTGAGCGGTTATTCACCAGTAAGCTGCTTAAAGTAATCTTTACCACCGAGACCTTTGCATTGGGGATCAACATGCCCAGCCGGTCGGTAATGTTCGATGACCTACGTAAATTCTACGGCCGCTATGTGCGCACCCTGAAAACGCGAGATTTTTATCAGATGGCCGGCCGCGCCGGAAGACGCGGGATGGATACCGAAGGCTTTGTCTACTGCCGCGTAAATCCCGCGCGTATCCAGTATGATGAAGTCAAGCGCATCATCTACGGAACCCCTGAGGAAGTAAGGAGCCAGCTAAACACCTCGTATGCGACAATACTTAATCTGTACGAAAAATACAAAGAAAACCTTTTTGATGTCTACCCCAAATCACTGCATTATTTCCAGTCGCGCAAGAACGAGCAGAAAGAAGCCCTGCGGCTGCTGGAGTCAAAATTAAAACTCTTAAAGGAAATGGGGTATCTTTATAACGGAGAGCTGACCAAAAAGGGACAATTCGCCAAAAGCGTTTACGGCTATGAGCTGATCTTATCCGAACTCTACGAAGAAAATATCCTTGAGCAGCTGGATGAGTTCGGCCTGGGTGTGATCGCCTCAGCCATTGTCTTTGAGCCGCGCAAGAACCAGCGCATACCGCTGGGCATCTCCAAAAATACCAAACGCATCAAGCGTGCCTGCGAAGAGATCTACGAAAGGATCAAGAGAAAAGAAGAGCGCTACCGTATCTATCCGTTTAGCAAGATCCCCTACTTTCACCTAAGCGTAACGATGGAGGCGTGGCTGCGCGGGACTACGTTTGATAAAATTTTACGCTTCAGCGATACTGATGAGGGTGAGGTAGTGCGATATTTTAGGATGAGTATACAGATACTGCGGGAAATCAATGAAGCAAAAGTAGCCTCTCCCTTACTTAAGGATAAGATCCGGGAAACCAACCGAGTGATCAACCGCGATATCATCGACGCCGAAAAGCAGCTGCGCGAAGGCTAAAAGGTTATTTTTGTTTCGAGCGGATAAAGGAAAGAATTATCTCTTTGTGGCCAAAGGCGAAATCGAGTTGCTCGATCTCGGATAGTTTGACCAGCCTTACTGCAGCAGCATCGTCTCCGGCCTTAGGGTTACCTTCTGCCTTAGCAGTAAAAACAGTGGTAATGGTCTGAAAACGCGGGTCGCGCTCCGGTTCGGAATAAGTGTGGAATTGCCTGACGTCAGTTATATCTAAACCAGTTTCTTCTTTGGCCTCCCGCCTGACCGCCTCTTCAAGGGTTTCCCCATAATCGATAAAACCTCCGGGAAGCGCAAAACCAAAAGGCGGATTGTTTCTCTCAATAACAACAATGCTATCCCCTATTTCAATAATGGCATCTACTGTGACAAAAGGCCCATATCCAAGATCCTCGGTCACATGTTTAAGGTAACTGATCACGCCTTTATTAAATACGTCGCTGGCCTCCTGATCATAGAGGCAGAATATAATCTCTTTTAACTTTGACTTTCCGTCGCGCAGATGCCGGAATACTTCCTGGCTCATTATTTTTGCCGCGGCCAGTAGCGGGAATCCGCCTGTTCCGCAGCCTAATGCCGGAAACGCAATAGAACCGATCTTTAAATCCTCGGCCACTTTTAATGCGCTGCGGCAGGAATTTCTTACCTTTGCTTCATCAGTCTCAAAGTCCATAGCCATGGTTGCGGCATGAATTACGTACTTTGCCTTTAGGCTTCCTGCGGAAGTGGCGACTGCTCCACCGATCTCAATCGGCCCCTTTTTTACCGCTTCATCCTCGATACCCTTGCCGCCTTTACGCTTGATCGCTCCTGCCACTCCGCCACCCATTACCAATTTATTATTAGCGGCGTTGACAATAGCGTCAACATCAAGTTCGGTGATGTCGCCCCTTAAAATCGTAATATCAGTATTTCTCAGTTTCATTTTTACCCGTTAATTTTAAAGACTAAAATATAAAATTCTCCCGCTAAGCAATATAAATTATGGCGGGATCCCGCCTAGAATTAAATACGCAGCGGGAAAAACAAGGTCTAATTTTAAAATTTAAATTTTAAAACTTTAAACTTTCTTTGAATTTTGAGTTTTGAACTTTGAATTTATTTTACTCACCGATTATCTTAATCATTACTCGCTTCTTACGTTGACCGTCGAACTCTCCGTAAAATATCTGCTCCCAAGGCCCAAAATCCAGTTTTCCGGCGGTGATCGCCACTACCACTTCCCGGCCCATGACCGTACGCTTTAAGTGGCTGTCCCCGTTATCCTCGCCGCTTAGATTATGTTTATATTTATCCTTGCCATAAGGGGCCAATTTCTCAAGCCAGGTGTTGAAATCCTGATGCAAACCTTCTTCATCATCGTTAATAAATACGCTGGCGGTGATATGCATAGCGTTAATCAGGCATAATCCCTCCTTGACTGCGCTAGTTTTCACTGCCTCTTCTACTTCAGGAGTAATATTAATAAATTCCTGGCGGTTTTTTGTCTGGAAGGCAATCTGCTTCGTGTAAGACTTCATTACTGGTTAATTCTCCCCGTGGAATTATTGCGGCCCCGGATCGCGATGGCTTATATATTATTCAGAGCTTACAGGCAACGCCTGACATGCCTGACGGTCGATGATCGCTCCTGCGCCTTGTTGAAATCTTACAATACCATCTTCAGTAATACAAAAAGAACGAGCGCCGGTTGTCTGGGCGACCTGAGGAACAGCATAGGCGTGAAAATTATCAGCCGTTAAATCTGTGGCATCAAATAAATAACCGTACTTTAAACACGGAGGCGCCGCACAACCTAATGCCTGGTCAATATATGCCGGCCCGCTTACCGGAGCTCCCAGCTGGGAGAGCGTGGCAAAAGAATTATTCGCCGCCCGGTAAGTCAACTGCGCGGTAGCGATAGTTTTCAACGCTGCCCGAGCTCCTGCCTCATTAGCCGACAGGCGCGCCCGCAAAAGATTAGGTATGGCTATAGCCGCCAATAAGGCAATAACCACAACTATGACAGGGACTATGCCCATGAATAGGCCGTTAAGGATGACTAAGCCCATTTTTCCTTCATCGCCAAAAGCAAAGTACGCGATGACAAAGCCTCCGGCTAAAGGGATAGCCGCGAGAATTCCCATCCAGCCAGGTTTATTACAGGTAAGCGCGATTCGATACCAGAGAAATCCGGCAAAAATAAGGCTCAAGATCCCTCCGATAAAAGGGACAAAGGAACCCAGTATCCCCAGAGCCCACCAGTAGTTCAGGCCGCCTATCCTACACATCAATAAAACATTGGCAATAGGAACCCAGGCTAACCACGCCGGATCTGTGTTTGTTTTTTTGGCAATAGCGTAAAGACATATAGAAAAACATATGTAGGCTATGACTAAAATGATAAAGACTATCCCCCCAAAGCCAAGAATAACTAAGAAGGGATTAAACGAGGCTGACTTATTCGCAGCTGCCGCAGGCATCCGGGCTTGCGCTGATGCATAATCAGGCCTTAACGCTGCTTTCTGTTGTTCCGGAACATAGTCAGTCTTAAGGCTTTGCGCGGGCGGCAGAGATTCCTGCTGCACAACAGGAGTTTCATTGATTTGCTCAGGCATAGACACCGGAGCAACAACAGGGGCAGAAACAGGCGCGCTTACTACTTGATCGTTTATCTTCTCTACCTCATCCAGGAAATAAACAAGAGGTACTTCCTCAAACTCTATTTTTACAAACTTATCGGTCTTTTCGACGATCTTTCCTTCCACAACTTTACCTGACTTCAAGGTAACGGTATCCGCAAAAGCACAGGTCGCAAGAACAAGAAACGCAAAACAGAAATAAACTATTTTATTTTTCATGGGCCCTTACCTTTCTATTCCTTTTGACAATCCGTGGAGGTTACCGCTCCCCCGTTTTCCAATAAAAAGACCTTGGTGCCGGTTACCCCGCAGGACTTAGGAACTGCGATAATCTTATACCCGTTGGCCAAAAATTCCTCCCGAAATGTATAGCCGTAAACATTCTGGTTGTCATATGACTTAGCCAGATATCCTCCGAGGTCATCCTCTTTAGTAGGATAGGCGCCGTTATGCGCGGCTTTATAACCTTCTACCGCGGTGGCTATTGTCTGCACCACAGACTGCGCCGCACTTTCATTAGCCTGCAGGCGCGCCCGCAAAAGATTAGGTATGGCTATAGCCGCCAATAAAGCGATAAAGAAGATCCCAAACGAAAAAGCCACGACTCCAATGACAAAACCAATAACGCACCCAGGCTTGCCCTTCACAGCTAATTCTCCGGACTTAATCCTCTTTGCGACATTATAGGCGTCAAATATACCGATAACCCAAGGAATAATCAGCCAGCCGGTAAAAAATATCAGAATGCCTTTTCCCACCTGACCGTTGTATATCTGGCCAAGTCCGGAGATAATAAATGACAGGATCGCCGCCAGCGCCGGAGAATGCTCTGCGGTTTTTGCTCCGGAGCCTATTTTTGCCGCCACGCAATTTTTACAGTAATTTTCGTTCTGGACTATTACCTGGCAATCCGGACAGATACTTTTACCGCAATGGATACAAACCGCGACCGCCTCGTTATCCAAATGATTAGAGCATTTCATGCTACCCCCTTATTTTTAAGATACCCTATGCGAAAAAAGATCATAACGATTATCCAGCCGTCCGAAGAACTTTACGCTTAAGGTGCGGAAAAAAACCGCGAATGGCAGAAAAAAACAGGAACAGCAATAACTTAAGAAAACAATGACCGGAACCCCGACTGCGGCGATCAGAATCACCGAAACAAACCGCAGCCCCTCGGGAAGGACCCGGTACGCAAGATACCCTCCTCCTATAAATACGCCTGCCGGCAAAAGAAGCCCTAAGACGGTGACAAACGAAACTATGCTTGCCACTACCATACTGCAGAACCCTAAGCCGATCTTTACCAATATATAGGTAATAAAATCCCTGCGGTTTGCCTTAAGAATAGCGGTGGTCTTTGACCAGGCTTCTCTTATGCGGATATTGTCTTTAAGCATAACAATAGTGACAAAATCGTATATCACTAAACTTATAATCGCAGCAATGCACATAATAATGAAAAACACAATTCCCAGCGGCAGGCCGGCCAAAAAGATCTTAAGAATCGCTGCGCCCGTCAGATTAGTGAAAGTGCCCATCCTGCTTAAGATTAAAAACCCTGCACCGATAAGCGCGCATATAATAAGCAGCATTACTCCCGTAAATACCAGCGAGAATCGAAATATCGAATTCCCCTGGATTTTATTCTTTCTAAATGGGATCTTGATCGAGGCGTCGTTGGCCACGACATCCTCCAGGAAAACGAATTGAAAACGGCTGGATAACCACGCAAAAATAATAATCAGGATGATCAACAGCGCCACAATAGTAATAATAATGGGGATTGTCAGCGGTGACTTGACTGCTTTAGCGATAAAATCTTTGATTGCCTGTTCACTGTTATCCGAAGAGGGAAGTGTCGCGGAGGAATCAGGAGAAGCAGGATTTGATACGGCTGATTCGATCTTTTTCTTGCTGCCTGTATCAGAGGGGATGTTTAGATTAAAATTTCCGCCACCGATCAAAGATCCTGCCAATGCTGCGGCAAAGGTCAAAAGGAACCATTTTTTGGGGCTAAACGGCCGGAAAAGAATGGTTGTCGTCCACTCAAAAGACGCCTCTATGATCTCGGTGAATTTTACCATTAAATTTCAGTATACTTCAAAAGTACGCCTAAGTCAATAACGCGCGCGGATTTGCATCTTTTTTTTTAGCGCGATTTTCCCACCCCGATACGCTTACAATAAATGCGCACGGAACATACACTGCAATAAGGAGAAACCGGCAGGCATCTATTCTGACCGAACGCCACCAGAGAGGTATTCAGATCTATCCAGTATTTTTTAGGGATGATTTTCTGCAGCGCCTTTTCTGTTTCTCCGGGATCCTTTGTTTTTACCCACCCTAAGCGGTTAGAGATCCGGTGGACATGCGTATCCACGCAGATCGCGGGAATCCCGAACCCCAGACCCAGCACCAGATTTGCCGTCTTCCTGCCCACCCCTTTAAAACTCAACAATTCATCCAGCGAATCAGGAACCTTTCCCTTAAAATCATCCAACAGCCGCCTGCTTATTCCTGAAATTACTTTTGACTTTGTGCGGTAAAATCCTACCGGATAGATCAGCTTTTGAATCTGCTCTTTGGTAAGCCGCATCATCTGGCTGGGGTTATGGGCAACACTGAAAATGCGATTACTCGCCTCAACCGTAGTTTTATCTTTAGTACGCAAACTTAAAATGCAGGAAATTAAAATGCGGTAGGGATCTTTTTTGAAGGCGATTCGGGTAACGAAAGGGATTGTGAACGGCCGGACCTGCTTTTCAATCAGCTTAATAATCTTAATGACCTTATTCAGCATATTAAAAAATAACTCTGGAGGTTTTTTCGCGAATGTCGATTTTAGCCAAAGGAGCTTGAGTATTTTGGGAATCCCGGTGGAGTCCCGACGTAACGTCGGGACGACAAAACCGGGACGGCGAGGATGTTTGAGTCCTATTTGCTAGAGCAAATAGGACGAGTTCCGCAGCCGCCAAAATACGAAAGAACTTTGGCGTGCACAATAGAAAACTTGGATTATGGGCAAAATCGACCTTGAGCGAAGAAAACCAACAGAGTTATTTATTTCACCTGCCAGGCGTAAAGACCGCTGTCCTCGTTCCTTACCTCAATAGGCGTACCGGACGGAGCGTCCTTCTGCATACGCTTGGAATAAATCTTCTGCACCTCTTCTATGGAAGACCCGTTCTTCTGCGCAACCCCCTTATAGATGACCGTGCGGTCTGCGTTTTCAGTATTTACCAGCTGCTGTACAGAAGCATCGGCGCCGCCGGAACTTATCTGGACAAAACCCATTCTGTCCTCTCCGACCAACCCCCTTGACTCCGCGGCATAAAGCGCATCACGCCTGTCTTTACGCCTTAAAGCCGCCCGCTCGACATCCGGACTGAGCGCATCCTGGGCATAGGCACTGGACACAAATGAACTTAAGAAACTTTGCTTATCGGAGGTCTTGGCCTTTTCCTGAGAACCGGAAACAATGCCTTCGATCTCATCGATATCTTTCTGTATATGCTGATAAATATCCAAGCGCATAGAGATATCCACCTTGATTGGTTCTTTCGGTGCTACGACACTGACGCGGGCGCAGCCAAAACTAGCGATCAAACCAACAACTATAACAAATATTTTCTTCATAACCTCCCCCTTTCTAATATAAACCCTTCGCGACAATCCCCGCTTTAGTATAAAAGCAAAAAATCGTGGAACACAACCGATAGATTACGTTTTCCGGCCTCTCCCGCAAGATCAACCTCAAAAACAAGATCATCGCCTTTACCGGATAGCTTCATTATCCCAGTATTATAGTGATAATTCTTAAAACTTTCCACTAATATGTCCATCGGCTGTTTTGAGCTAGCAGCAAGCTTTTCAAGCATGGCCTCATCGGTAATGACCAATGTCCCACCTTCTTCACTGGTAGAAAAATTTCCTGCCAAGACTTTAATATCCGCTCCCCTGCCTTCGACATGAACGCTGCCGCTTAGCTTTCCGGTCATTTGTAATTTCTCTTCCAGCTTGAAATCCTTGTTCAGCCTCTGCAGATCGATATTCACAAGCTTTATATCGGCAACATAGGAAGCGGACTGATCAAGCAGGCAACGCGCATCTATCCGGACCTCTCCGTTAAAGAGTTTAGCCCCTAAACCATCGAAAAAAATCTCTTTTCCCTTCAAACTAACCTTGCCGTTGGTATCCGTAACAACTGCCTTATCGTACTTTATCTTTTCTATTCGCAGCTCTCCATCGCTGGATATCTGGCTGGCGGATAATAAGGCATTTTCCACATACAGCCCCTGACTTTCCAAAGAACTAACCCTTACCTTTAAAGATTCGACTAACTGTCTGGATATATCCACCTGGCATGAAATCTTTCCGGAGGCAGTGAGCTCTTTTGTACCCAGATCAAACTTAATGTTTGCCAGCTCAAGCGCCGGGACAGAAAAAATATTCGGTCCTCGGAGATTTAGCTGCTGTCCAAAATCAACGATGCTTTTATGCGGTGTGCTGATGTTAAAAAAAGCCTCCCGCAATCCCACGCGCAGTAGCTGACGCTTAAACAATGAGGATGGGCTAAACTGAATCCTTGCTTCCTTTATTTTAAAATCATAGACCTTGTCTTTTTTAATCTGGATGTCGGAAAAAGAAAGTAATTGGGTCGGCTTTAGTATGCAGCCGCCGATAGAAACGTTGGCCTTAGGAAAGGTAGACTGGAGTTGTTTCTTGGCTATGATTTTAACAAGCGGGCTGGACAAAAAGGAGGCGATAACAAGCAGTGCCGTAAACGCGACTAAAAAATAAATTATACGACGCATGGGCCTAAAACAGATAACGTCCTAAATCCTTAACTCCAGGCGGCATTCGCTATAGAAACCGCCGTCGATATTGACCTTGCCTAAGCTATCGCGGTATTTTAATTGCCTGTTGAATATGCCGCCTACGGCAAGCGATGTTTCAATATACTTATTAAGCTTGAACTTTACCCCGCCTCCGGTATGAAGCTCTTTATATTCCAGGACGGTATGCTTGATATTATCCTTGGTAACTTCGTATTCGTTACTGGAGCTTCCGCCCTCCCAGAAAACCGTAAGCCTGTCATTTAAAAGATAGCTGATACTGGGCCTGGTGGGGATGATGTTAAAGGTGAGCCTGTCGTTGGGCTTATAAATAAAACCGGCTATGGGCAGCACTTTATCCCGGTAATCCGGATATACCGCGACCCCCAGGATAAAGGTCCATTTATCATTTGGCTGATGTATAACAAAGTAGCGGCTGGGGATGCGGAAAGACGAAGAATCCCAACTCCAGCTGTCGGTATAAAAAGCCGGGAATGCCCCGAAGCGCAGATACGTCTTATCAAAAAAGAACGGAACGGTAGTCTCAATCCCAAAGGCAACACCGGTCAGCTTTGCCGGTAATTCCACGGGAGTGGAGTTAGTGATACTTAAATAGTTTGTCTCAACCGAAAACTCGATGGGCAGCTGGCCGAACGCCTTTACGTTATATGTATATTCTTCGGCCGCTTCCATGACGCCTACCTTGCCTGACATCGCATCCACCCCACAGCTGGGCATATAGCGAAAATAAGCATCCGTTCCAAAAATATTCTGCTCATCCGGTTTCTCCTCGGTAATAACCTCTTCGATCTTCTGCCGATAATCCTGCGCCGGCTGTGCCTGATTATCCGGACGCGTAGCCGCAGTCTGAAATTGCGGCTCTGTTGCCTGCCCTTGCATTCTGGCATATGCTGCCGGAACACAAAATAACAGCATAAAGACTGCAAAACAAGCGCATCTTTTTATCTTTGATGACATTCTTTGATCTCCTTAATAAATAATATCAGCTATAGTAGCGTTAAGCCTAAGATTTGTCAACCCTTCTATCGGTTTTTGGATGTTCCCCCAAAAATTGTATCCCGTAATCCCTTAAGAATATCCCCGACAGCTGCCTTGAATTTAAATTTCGGTTCCTGCAAAGTCCCGGTAATGAGTATGACGCCGAACCTCTTGGCCTCTCCTACGATCGCGGTAGTGACATCCTTCATCGTACCGGTCAAGGGGACCATTTCATCGTTGATCTGGACTTCCAGATTAGCGTCGACAGAATTATCAAAACCGATCTTTGCCGAGCCGTTGATGTCGGCGATCTCGCTTTTTAGCCGCAGATTATCGGTTGAAATGAAATTGTCCCGTATAAAGAAATCACAGCTTCCTTCGTTAAAGGCTATTTTTGAGAAATCCTTCACCAGAAGAAATGACCCTATTCCCTTGAACAAATTAAGCTCCCAGAGTTTGCCTTCGGAGATCACGATCCTGCCTGCGCCGCTTAACTTAGAAGTGTCTCCCGGAATACCTTTAAGCGCCAGCTGGGCGTTGAGAATTCCGGAAATATCCTTGTCTTTAGCCGGAGTATCCATCTTTAACTTATCTATTTTTATATCCTCAAAAGTGGCGTCCAAAGACACCGGCATATCCTTTGAATTTAAATCAAGCTTAGCGCTGCCGTCAATGAAGCCTTCATACAAAGATAGATGCAACAGCGGAATATCTATGACTCCAGCTGACTGGTTAAGATTCAGGGTAAAATCTTCTCCCTTAAGGTTATAGAATTTTACCTGCGGACTGGAGAATTCCGCATGGATATTGCATGATTTAATATCATCTATTTTCCCGTCAAGGTCAAATACGCCGCGCACCTTTCCCTGGGGATTGACATTGGCCAATGCCGCTTTTAATTTCGGGAATATCTTTCCTATATTCTGCAGATCACACATCAGGCCGCCCTTAAGATCCACAACCGATCCCTGCTGATTACCGATATCAACCATGCCTGCCAGCGTAAAATCGCAATCATAGTAGCGGCCGTCTAGTTTACTCAAAGTGATGATCTTATCCTGGATAACTAGATTTGACTGCAGGGAAAGCTCATCCGAAGTCAATTCCAGGCGCACCGCCGGCTTCTTAAGATCGGTCACTGTCCCCTTAGTCTTGTAAGCTGCATCCTTGTATTTAAAACTCAGCCGCGGCCAGCTTATCTGATTTTCAATAAACTCGATCCTGCCGTTTATATCGCTGACAGGGCTAGATATCTTTTCCAAAAGCGCCTTTGCCCCGGAGATATCGAGCGCCGCACTGAAGGTCACTGTCCCAGCCACAGGAGCCTTATTCTGGATGTCCACGGTGATCTTCCCGCCACCGCTAAGCTCTCCTGGAAAGGCAAATTTGAACTTCTCTTTTGCCAACCTTTGCACTAAAGCCAGCCCCGGATCAGAAGTAATCCTGGCCTCAAAAAGCAGATTACTAAAATCCGAGAGCTTTGCCTTGACCTGAACCGGCACATTCCAGACAACAGCCGTAAGATTTTCCGAAGAAAGGTTAGACTTGTTAAAATTAACCTCTCCGCTGATAGCGGTAATCGGACCGATAAGCTCCAGGCCCCGGTATACGCAATCCGAAAGCTGCGCGCTGCCTACGGCATCAAACTGCTTTGTCTGCAGATAATACTGGATATCGCTCTTTAAAACAGTGTTTAAGGTAAAATCTGTTTTATTTTTGATGATTTGCAGTTTCTTGGCCTCAAGCTGTAATTTAGCCGCGGCAATATTTTCTTTAAGCTTAAGATCAATAAGCGCATCTATGTCAATCAACCCTTGAGGAAACGCCATCCCGGAATCCTGGTAATACGGCCTGAATTCCTGCGGGGACATGTCTTTAAGTGCTACTTTAGCGATCAACTCCCTGTTGGTAATCTGGTAAAGGCCTAAGGCACTAATTTTTAGCGTAGGGTTGCCAGGGATATGCGATTTAAGGCGAAATTTTACTTTTGCAGGCAATGAAAGATAGACCGTAATATCTACCCCCTCCATTGTTTTGACAAATGGCTGGGCGAATGTATCATCCTGAAAACGGATAATACCGTTTAGGATATTTACTTTATAGGCGAGAATATTAAACTTTGATCCCTGCTGTTGGGACCCAAACCTAACGAGGTTTGCGATTATATCCTGAAGATTTAAGGTGTTGTCTTTACGCCGCTGGATAAAAATTACCGGAGAACGCAGTGTGATCGCAGGTAAAATTATCGTTTTCCTGAAGATCGGAAGGATAAGAAAACTACAGGAGCCTTCCTTAAGGCTCAACAGCGTCTCTTTGTCGTCGCAGATGCTCAAGTTTCGCAAGACCAAACCCTTGAGCATATTAAACCTGACTGATTCTAAGGTTACGTTTTTGCCAGTTGCATCAGCAATGCTTTTTACAATCAGGTTTTTGAGCTTTTTCGGCAAAAAAACATTGTTTAAATAAATAGTCGCGGCGGTAACCAGCACCGTTATGATGCAAAACGCGATTAATAGTTTTTTCCTGAGCTTCATATTATTTTATGATTTTCTTGGCGCATTTAAGCGCCTCTTCTTTTGTCCTGACCTTGCCTATGGCCTGCAATTCTTCAAGTTCAGACAGGATCTTTCCGATCAGTGGTCCGGGAGCAAGCTTAAAAGCCTTCATCAGATCATCCCCATTAACCAAACGGGGAGCCTTTTTGTCCTTGCTCTTGCGGTAATACTCTCTGATCAATCCGGAAACCGTCTTTTCGTGTTTGGCGCGAGACTGAGGTGTGGTCAGCGGTCCTTTGGTCGCCCGCTGGTCAGCTATGGACAAAAGCAGTGTACTTATCGCCTCATTTGCGGTATCGCGGAAAAAACGGAATTTCGCCCTCGGGGTCAATACCTCATGGTCTGCCAGGAACCCCGGGCGCAGATGATGCCGGACGATCTTGCGCAAAACTGATATCTCATCATTGGAAAGCTTAAGCCGCCTGGCGATCTCCTCGGTCGGCTTAATCCCCATCCATTCATGGCCGTGAAAGATAGTCTTTCCCTCTTCATAGCGCAGCGCTTTCGGCTTTCCCAAATCATGTACTAGGGCCCCCAATTTAAGCAGTGCCCGACGCTTACGCTCAGAAGAAATCTCCTCATCCAGATAACTAATTATCTGGTCATTCTTTGTCTGTTTAAATACTGCATCCAGCTGTTTTAAAGTCTCCAGAGTATGCTGCCAGACGTCCAGGTGATGATACGGGCCCTGGCCGATGCCGCGCATCTTTTTAAACTCGGGGAAAAGAATCTCCAGGATCTTTAGCTCATCGAGCTTAGCGATCGGATTGTAGGAGTCAGGGCTGGAAAAAATCTTAAAAAGCTCATCGCGGATGCGCTCAAAAGAAACCTTGGTCAGTTTTGCCTTTTCCCGTTTTGCCCTGTCAAGGGTACCGGGATCAATAGTAAAACCTAAAAGGCAGGCGTAACTGAAAGCGCGTAAAATTCGCAAAGGATCTTCTGTAAATGATTTTGGGTTGGCAAGCTGGATCACTTTACGCTTCAGGTCTTCCCGTGCGCCGTATAAATCGATCAGGGCCCGGTCTAAATCTTTAGCGCTTAGCAGGTCTTCCAGTTCTAAAGCCAGGGTATTAACCGTGAAATCACGGTGCAATAAATCAATTTCTAGCGTCGGACCGCGAAAATCAGAGATATCAAAGGTGCAAAATCCGCTGCCGGTCTTTTTGACCACCCGGCAGGCTCCGTGTTCCTCATCTAAAACCACAAAACCCGCCCTTAATTGTCGGGCAAGCTGCCTGCCGAAACGTATCGCCGAGCGCTTAAGGCAGAAATCAAAATCCGGATTTTCTTTTTCCCGGCCCAGCAGTTTATCGCGCAGAATACCGCCGACCAGAAACAACTTTACCTTTTTGGCCTTAGCAAAAGCCAGGACAGGTTTAAGTAGATTTTTTTCTTGCCGGGAAAAGGAAATAGATTTCATGGTGATGGAAGACAGTTTATCTAAAAAAATTAATTATCAGCTACTGCCAAGTTACTTTTGTGGCGAGGTTTGGCTTGATTTACCTGCCTGCCGGCGAGGCCGGGAGCAGGGCCTTAAGAAGCCCGGTCGGGCACGGCGATGAGCATCTTACGCGGTACCGTTATTCTGATTAAATGTTTCTGACTGCTTGATAATATCGTCTTCGACAAAAATAGGAGCATGTGCCCTCACCGCAAGGGCAATGCTGTCAGAGGGGCGGGCATCGATGACCTTGGTCAAACCGGTTGCGGTCTTAAGGACGATCTTGGCGTGAAAGGCGTTCTCCTCTAATTTATCGATGATAATCTTCTCGGTGATCGCTTCCAGATTCTCGATGGCCATATGCAGCAGGTCATGGGTCAGCGGCCGCGGCGGCTTGAAGCCGCTGATCTTTAGCTTTATCGCGGAGGCCTCGGCCAGCCCGATGACAATAGGCAGAATACGGTTACCGTTTTTTTCTTTTAAGACGATGAGCTGGTCGTGGCGCTTCTCATCAATGACGATCTTGTTCAGCTCCATCTCAATCATTAGTCCCTTCGCTCCAATTTAAAAATTCAAAGTTTAAAATTCTCCCGCTTTTAACTCTATTGTCTAGCGGGATCCCGCCTTAAATAAAATTGACATCGGGAAAAACAAATTAAAAGTTGTAAAATTTAAATTTTCACCTTTAGTCTTATTTTATATTTTGAATTTTAGACTTTTAACTTTGAATTTAACGCACTATGTTTTTCTGGCCCTATGGCGTCCTTTCTGATTCTTGGGCCGTTTTTCTTTTCCCAGAATATCCTTTAGCTCTTCCATAAACTGCCCGACATCCTTGAACTGCCGGTAGACCGAGGCAAAACGCACATAGGCGACATCGTCCATGGCCTTTAACCGCTCCATCACCAATTCTCCGATGCGGCTTGAGGAGACCTCGCGCTCGGAACGCTTCTGCATGCTGCGCTCCACCTGCGTGATAACGTCCTCCATCTTCTCCATGCTGATAGGCCGCTTTTCGCAGGCGCGCATCACACCGGCCAGGACTTTCTTGCGGTCAAATGGTTCACGGCGTCCGTCCTTCTTGATAACCATCAGCGAAACATCCTCGATATACTCATAGGTGGTAAAACGCTTGCCGCACTGCAGGCATTCACGGCGGCGCCTCACCGCTGACTCTTCTGCGGTCGCGCGCGAATCTACAACCTTATCTTCTTTGTATCCACAGAAAGGACATTTCATAGTTCGTTATTTTCGTTTAGTCCGTTTAGTCCGTTATTTTCGTTTTAAAAAATTATAAACGAAATTAACGAAATCAACGAAATTAACGACTGGCCCTCCTTACCTTTATTTTTGCTTGATTCAAAAAATCAAGTGCCATCTTATCGGGATATCCGTCAACGATCACAATTTCGCTGATCCCGGCATTAATGATCATCTTGGCGCAGATCATGCACGGGGAACAGGTCGCATATAATATACTTCCTTTGACACTGATACCGTAAAGCGAGGCCTGTATGAGCGCGTTCTGTTCGGCGTGCAGCGCGCGGCAAAGCTCATGGCGCTCTCCAGAAGGAATATTCATTTTCTGGCGCAGACAGCCGATATCCAGACAATGCTTAAGGCCCGCCGGAGCGCCGTTATAACCGGTAGCAAGGATGCGCTTGTCTTTGACCAGTATCGCCCCTACGCTTCTTCTCATACACGTTGAGCGCTTAGCCACAAGTTTAGCAACATCCAGAAAATACTCATCCCAGCTGGGACGATTATGCGCCGCGGCCTTAGTCTTTTTTAACACTTGGCTAACTCCGGATATAAAGGAAACTTTTTGGTCAGCGCCAGGACTTCAACGCGGATATTGGCTATCGACTGCGGATAATCGCTTGATTCGATCGCCTGGTTGATATATTGAGCGATTTTACGCATATGGATCTCTTTCATCCCGCGGGTGGTCACCGCCGCAGTTCCCAGGCGTATACCGCTGGTCACTGCCGGGCTCTTTTTATCAAAGGGAATAAGGTTCTTATTGACGGTGATATTGGCCTGCTCTAATACCGCCGAGGCATCGCAACCGGTGATGCGCTTATCCGTTAAATCCACCAGCATCAGGTGGGTATCGGTTCCTCCGGAGACGATTCTAAAACCGTACTTGGCTAAGGTTTTGGCCATTTCCTTGGAATTCTTCACGACCTGACGCTGATAGGCCTTAAATTCCGGCCTCAACGCCTCCTTAAACGCGACGGCCTTGGCCGCGATAACATGCATCAAGGGCCCGCCCTGGATACCGGGGAAGATCTGAGAATCAATTTTTTTGGCGAATTCTTTACGGCAAAGGATAAATCCACCGCGCGGCCCGCGCAGCGTCTTATGGGTCGTAGAAGTGACAAACTCCGCATAGGGAACCGGCGAAGAATGCACGCCTGCGGCAACCAGCCCTGCGATATGCGCCATATCCACAAACAGATACGCGCCGACCTTATCGCATATTTTACGAAAGGCTTTAAAATCAAGCCTGCGCGGATAGGCTGATGCCCCGGCAATGATCATCTTAGGCTTGTGCTTCTTAGCCAGATGCATCAGGCAATCGTAATCGATCATTTCGGTCTTACGGTCCACACCGTAGCTAATCACCTTATAATACATACCGGAGAAATTATGCGGATGGCCGTGCGAAAGATGTCCGCCGGCGGATAAATCCATGGCCAGGACCGTATCTCCCAGCTCCAGGGCGGTAAAATAAATCGCCATATTCGCCTGGGTTCCGGAATGCGCCTGCACATTGGCGTGTTCTGCGCCAAAAAGTTTCTTTGCCCGCTCAATAGCCAGCCGCTCCGCCACATCCACAAACTCGCATCCCCCGTACCAGCGCCGGTGAGGATATCCCTCGGCGTACTTATTGGTAAGCACCGAGCCCTGCGCCTGCAAGACAGCCAGCGAAGTGAAATTCTCCGAGGCGATCAGCTCAAGGTTATTTTCCTGACGCTCTAACTCATTCTTTATCGCTCGGTAAATTTGAGGGTCGTACTTCTGTAGTTGTTTCACCCCGTTATTCCTCCTTTATGAACACTCCAACCCTTCCTTAAAAAGGGTGAGGTTTATTTTTTAGCTTTACATATTAATTCTTTTTCGATTCCCCTGATCCGCTTCAGGCGACGCAGGTGCCTGCCGCCCTCGAACTTCGTAGATAGCCAGACCTTGATGATCCTCTTTGCCAAAACAGGATTGACAAAAATCGAGCCCATCACCAGCACATTGCTATCGTTATGCTCACGAGAAAGCCGCGCCGCAACAGCATTATAACAAAGCGCCGCGCGAACTCCCGGGAACCTGTTGGCAACTATGGAGTTTCCGATGCCGGATTTGCAGATTAAAATACCGCGTTTGTATTTTTTTCGCGATACGGCCTGCGCAAGCCTTGCGGCGAACACAGGATAATCGCAGGAATCCTTCGAATGAGCCCCCAGGTCTTTGACCAGAAATCCGGACTTTTTAAGATACGGCTTAAGCCGTTCTTTTAACCCGAATCCCCCGTGGTCGCTGGCAATAAGAATTGTTTCCATATTATATCAGGCGGCTGACCTTTCCGACCGCATCCTTGATTAAATCGAATGTTTGCTGATAAAACTCTTCGCTTCTTCCGATAGGATCGGCGATGTCCAGATCATTACCCTCTATTTTAGCAAATTCTTTTAATAAATAAACCCTATTTTTCGCCTCGGGCGCCGCCTCGATGACCTTAAGCTCATGCAGATGCTCCATGGCCAGCACGATATCCGAGCCTTTGATCATCTCCGGGGTGATTTTCCTGGAAAGATGCGCTGATACATCAATACCTTCCCGGGCCAGGGCCTGCCGCGTGTCATAGGTAGCACCCATACCGCCGGCTAATGCTATACCCGCCGAAAGCACTTCGATATCGCTGCGGCCCTGATCTTTAAGCGCCTTTTTAAATAACGCCTCGGCCATTACCGAACGGCAGGAATTTCCCGTGCAGACAAAGAGCACATTTTTCTTTAACGCCGCCGCTTCGATCTGTTCTTTTTTTATCGCACCTTCCCGTAAAATACGCAGCGGATGGACGGTCAGGTCAACAACCGTAGACTCGGCCTTTAATTTTGTCTGGCCGGCATCTACGGCAAAATCAACCAGGTCCTTTAAATCCTCGATCGCCTGGGTAAAGTTTGTCGGCGCGGGCTTCCCGGAAATATTCGCCGAAGGGCAGACCACCGGCACCTTCGCCAGGCCGATGATCTCCAGCGCCACCTCGCAATCCGGCATGCGTATCCCGATACTGCCGCCTTCTTTTGCCGTAAGCACCAGCGTCAAAGGCCCGGGCCAGAACTTATTGATCAGTTTATAGGCAGCAATAGGTATATGCGCGGCGTACTGCTCGACCTTGATCTTCTCAGCGATGTGCAGAGAAAATTGTTTATCCTTAGGCCGCTGCTTGACAACGAATAATCTCTCCAGCGCTTCTTTTTTCGCGGCGTTGGCCGCTATGCCGTAGACCGTCTCAGTAGGAATGATTACCAGGCCTCCCCTTGCCAGGATCTGGGCTGCCTCCCGGATATACTCTTCCTGCGGATGAAGCGGATCTACCTTGACGATTTTTGCGGCGGTCATACTTTTATTTTTATTTTTTTGATCTTTTCCCGCATCTTTTTCTTATGCGCGATCAACTGTGCCTGAATTTTTCTGTCGCTTACCCCGAGTATCTCTAAGGCAAAGAGCGCGGCATTCCTGGCCCCTGCCTTTCCTATAGCCATGGAAGCAACGGGAATCCCGGCAGGCATCTGGACAGTGGATAAAAGTGAGTCCATGCCTTTAAGGCTGCTGGTTTCAATGGGGATGCCGATAACCGGCAGTGTTGTATGCGCGGCTACGACACCTGCCAAAGCCGCGGCCCCGCCTGCAGCAGCGATAAAAACTTTTATCCCGCTCTTTGATGCCCTCTCAACGTGCTGAACCAACTCTTTGGGAGTCCGATGCGCTGAAAGCACCCTGGCATCAAAGCTGACCTTAAATTCCTTCAACACCGCGATCGCCTCGCTGACAGTGTCCAGATCCGAATGACTACCCATGATTATGGCTATTTTTTTCATAAATCCCCCATGTTAAGTTTAAAATTCAAAGTAAAAAATTCAAAATAAACTTAAAATTTAAATTTTAGCCTTGTTTTTCCCGCTACCCAATTAGTTCTAGGCGGGATCCCGCCTTAAATTTATAT
>CAYGZJ010000008.1:0-20807 GCA_964354335.1 uncultured Planctomycetales bacterium
AACTCGGCACACGCGGCTTAAAAAGCCGCTGCTCTACCAGATGAGCTAGAGGCCCCAATTTATCTTGCAGCCTCTGCACCCATAAGTAAACTCTCTGGGGTGCTAGAGGCCCTAGCTTATCAAATTCAAAGTTAAAAAATCAAAATTCAAAATATATTTTAAGCTTTAGTCTTTGGATTTGTTTTGAATTTTTAACTTTAGACTTTAAACTTAAAACTCTAGTACTTCCTTTTCTTTACCCTTAAGGATCTCTTCTACTTTTGCGGTATATCTATCTACGATTTTTTGCAGATCGTCAATAGCGCGAAACTTATCATCTTCGGTGATCACCTTGTCTTTTTCCAGTTTCTCGATGTGCTCTTTGGAGTCTCGTCTGATGGTGCGCAAAGAAACCCTTCCCTCTTCGGTCATCTTATGGATGACTTTGGCCAGCTCCTCGCGCCGCTCTTTTGATAGCTGCGGCACTGAAAGCCGTATGATCTTGCCGTCATCGGAAGGGGTGATCCCTAAATTAGATTTCATGATCGCCTTTTCAATCTCAGGGATCGCTGTCGGATCCCATGGCTGGATCACCAGAAGATGCGCGTCAGGCGCCGATATAGAGGCCAGCTGCTTCAAGAGCGTCGGAGTACCATAGTAGTCGATGTGCAGACCCTCTACCAGCGTAGGACTTGCCCTTCCGGTACGGATCTCTCCGAACTCGCGGGTCACTGACTCAATGGTCTTTTTCATCTTATCTTCGGTGCTGTGTAAAATTTCTTTGGTAGTCATAACTACCTCCGTCTTCTAGTTGACAATAGTACCGATTTTTTCGCCCGTTACCGCACGCTTGATATTGCCTTCCTTGTTCAGATTAAAGACTACAATAGGTAACTTATTGTCCATGCACAGACTGATAGCGGTTGCGTCCATTACCTTCAGCCCTTTTTTCAGGACGTCGATATATTTTAAACGGGAAAACTTCTTTGCGTCTTTGACCTTAAAGGGGTCCGCGGAATAAACGCCGTCGACTTTCGTCGCCTTCAGGATGACCTGCGCGCTTATTTCGGTAGCCCGCAGCGCCGCTGCCGTATCGGTGGTAAAAAACGGGTTTCCCGTTCCGGCGACAAATATCACCACCCGGCCTTTTTCCAGATGCCGTATCGCCCTTCTTCTGATGTAAGGCTCGGCGACCCGCTCCATATCGATAGCGGTCATCACCCGCGTAGGCACGTCCATCTTTTCCAGCGCACCCTGCAGCGCCAGGCCGTTAATGACCGTAGCCAGCATACCCATGTAATCAGCTACTGCCCGGTCCATATTCAGTCCGCGCGAGCCGGTGTTTTCGTGTCCGCGGATGATATTGCCGCCGCCAAGCACCACTGTCACATCCACTCCCAAGCTCCTGATTTCTTTTATCTGGAGGGAAATCGAAACGAGGACATCGTGGTCTATGCCGTGGGATCGCTTGCCCTGAAGCGCTTCACCGCTTAACTTCAGGACTATTCTTTTGTACGCTGGCTGATTCATTACTATTGCTGTTCACCGACTTTATAACGCATAAACCTGCGGATGACGATATTTTCGCCGATCTTGGAAACTACCGTTCCCAGGTAATCTTTGATCGAAATCGAAGCATCTTTAATAAACGCCTGTTCCATGAGGCAATGGTTCTTGCAGAAGGTCTCTTTATCTTTTTCCTGCTCAAGGACTTCAGCCGGCACATCCTCTTTTCTTATATACAAAGGGCTGCAGGCGGCGATCTGCATCGCTACATCCTTGGTAAAGCGGGCAAAATCCTCGTTGCGGGCCACAAAATCAGACTCGCAATCAACCTCCAAAAGCACCCCGATCTTATTGCCGTGGTGCACATACGCTTCGATACGGCCTTCCTTGACCGCGCGATCCTGCTTCTTTGCCGCGATCTCAAGGCCCTGCTTGCGTAAAAACTCAGCTGCTTTCTTTAGGTCGCCACCGGTCTCCTCAAGCGCTTTCTTGCAATTGGCGACACTGGCGCAGGTCATTGCGCGTAATTCTTTGATCAAATCAACTGAAGCTCCCATGTCTACTATACCTTCTTTCTGGCTTTTGTCCTGTCATCAGACACCACCCGGGCACGGCCTTTTTTTACCGGTTTTCCCGACTCATCAAGCGGCGCTGTCTCTTCAACTATTTCCTCGATCTCCTTGATCTTGACCTCTTCTTCGGGCAGCACGATCGGGCCTTCCTCTTCCTCATTCTTTTCTTCCTTGATAGCTACTCCCTGCTGCGAAAGATACGACAGGAATTTCTTTCTGCCTTCGATCACGGTATCGGTGATAACCGAGGCGACTAGGCGTATGGACTTAGTGGCATCGTCATTTCCCGGAATAGGATAATCCACCAGATCCGGGTCGGAATTGGTATCAATGAGGGCAATGATGGAGATCCCCAACCTTCGCGCCTCACGGACCGCGGTTTCTTCTTTCTTGGTATCCACAATAAACGCTGCTTTAGGCATACGCTCCATGGCGACAATACCGGAGAAATTTTTATTGAGCTTAGTCAGCTCCTTTTCAAGTCGGGCTACTTCTTTCTTTGTGAGCTTACTGTAGGTGCCGTCTTCTTTCATCTTCTCGATTTCTTTAAGACGATTGATACTCTTCTTGATGGTAGCGAAGTTAGTGAGCATACCGCCGGGCCAGCGCTCGGTGACATAAAACATACCGCAGCGTAGCGCCTCCTGATGCATGACTTCCTGCGCCTGCTTCTTGGTACCGACAAAAAGGACGGCCTCCCCTTTTGAGGTTATATCCATAAGGAAATCCCGGGCGCGATTTATACACTCCTCGGTCTTTTCCAAATCGATTATGTAGATACCGCTACGTGAACCGAAAATAAACTGCTTCATCTTGGGATTCCAGCGCTTAGTCTGGTGGCCAAAATGGACTCCCGCTTCCAATAACTGCTTGATCAATTCTGATGGCACGTTCGTATTCCCCCTTTTATTGGTTATTTTGACTGTATTTTCGCTTATACCTACCTTTTGGCATAAGAATAGACGTTTATATTAACATAATTCTGCTATTATGCAAATATTATTTAATATTTTTAAGGTTTAATTCGCTATTTCTGGAGCTCCTGCATGGAATAGAGCCGCTTATAAAGGCCGTCCTTCTGGATAAGCTCCTGGTGGGAACCCTGCTCAATGATCATTCCGCGGTCTAGAACCACAATTCTATGGGCATTACGCACAGTCGAAAGTCTATGCGCGATAACGAATACCGTTCTTCCCTGAATAAGCCGGTCCAAAGCCTCCTGCACGATCCTCTCACTCTCGGTATCAAGCTGTGAAGTCGCCTCATCGAGAATAAGAATAGGAGGATTCTTAAGGAGGGCACGGGCTATGGCAATCCGCTGGCGTTCTCCTCCCGAAATCTTCATTCCCCGATCACCGATAATAGTTTCGTACCCCCTGGGCAGATTCCTTATAAAATCATGCGCATGCGCCTGAATCGCTGCGTGGTGGATCTCTTCTTCAGTCGCATCCGGCTTTCCGTATAAAATATTCCCCTGAATTGTATCGTTAAAAAGTATGGTCTCCTGCGTGACGATCCCTACCTGTTTACGCAGAGACTTCAGGGTAACCTCTTTGATTTCAGTCCCGTCGATAAAGATCTTTCCTTTTTTTGGGTCATAAAAACGCGGGATCAGATCCACCAGTGTAGTCTTTCCTGAGCCGCTTGGCCCGACAATCGCCAGCATCGAACCTTTCCTTACCTGTAGATTGATATCTTTAAGGATATCATGATCGCCGTAGGTAGAATAAACACCCTCAAAACGGATATCGCTGGAAAACCCCCCTAATTCCTTGGCCAGCGGACTCTGGAAAACGCTTACCGGCGCATCCAATACCTCATAAATACGCACGCTTGCAGCCATGGCCTGCTGCATGATGGAATTAACCTGGCTTAATTTTTTAAAAGGCTTGATAAGCGATAAAAGCGCTGCCATAAATAACGCGAAAGCGCCAAAGGACAGCTCTCCCGAAATGACCTGCCGGCCGCTGAAATAAATGATAAAAAGCGCCATAGCCACCCCGGTTAGTTCCGTGGCATTGCCGAGGATAAGCATGCGCTTGATCGACTTCATCGCCAGCTTATAATAATCCTGATTCTGGCCCCTGAATTTTGCCACTTCCTTTGCCTCCGCGCAGAAAGCGCGCACGATACGCACTCCGATAAAAGTCTCCACAAGCAGAGAATTGATATCCGCCATCTTCTCCTGAGACTTTTTGCTCAACTTCCGAAGCACCTTACCCACAATGACCATGGGAACAGCGACCACCGGCAATATCACAAAAGCCAGCAACGCCAGCTTCCAGTTGATAAAAAATATGGTCACCGCAAAACAGATCACCGTAAACCCCTGATAGACCAGGTCAGTGAGCGCATAGGATACGGCGTTCTCGATCAATTTTACGTCGTTGGTGATGCGGGAAACCAGCTCCCCGCTTCTGCGCAGGCTGAAATATTCCAGCGAAAGAACCTGTAATTTCTCATAGATCATGTTGCGCGCGTCGCGGATCACCTTTTGTCCTACGTCAGACATGATATAAGACTGCAAAAACTCAAAAATCGCCCGTATAAACAGGGCGATAGGCATCACAATAAGGATTAAGTAGAGCACCTTGATCGGTTCAAGGCCATTGAGATAATTCAGGATATTCTCGATAAAGCGCGGGAATTTACCGCTGTTAAAGATGATCTGACGGTTAGTGAAGATCCTGTCGATGACCGGGACTATGGCGCCAAGCCGGAAAATATCAAAAAATGTCACGATCCCCATAAAGATACCGGAGATGAATAGCTGCGGATAATAGGGCTTCGCGAAATTAAAAAGTTGCTTATAAGTTTTCATAGGCATGCACTATATCATAATAATCGGATTTTGTCGAGGCATCTTTATCTATCCCTGCCGCTTTAGCGCTAAAGCCCCATTTTACCCGTAAGGCATACGCCTTTAAGCTAAGTGAGCCGTCAAGAAATAAAATATTAGTTGAAACAATGCTGGGTGTCTGCTATGATTTTTCTATGGATACAAAAATCGCGGTTATCGGCGTAGGCCATTTAGGCAGCATCCACGCCAAGATTTACAAGGAGATCCCGGATTGCTTTCTGGCAGCGGTCTGCGATAGCGATAAAAAACGCCTGGATGAGGTTTCCCAAAGCCTCAATGTCACCGGCTACACTGACTACCGGGAACTTTTCGGCAAGGTCGACGCGGTAAGCATCGCCACCCCCACTAAACTGCATTTCCCCATAGCTGCTGAATTCCTGAAACATTCCATACATACCCTCGTCGAGAAACCATTCACCCCTACGCTTAAAGAAGCCGATATCCTGATTAAAATAGCCAAGAAAAACAGGCTTATTCTCCAGGTCGGCCACATCGAAAGATTCAACTCTGCATTTGCCGCTACTCAAAGGCTTATTAAAGAACCTAGGTTTATTGAATGCCATAGATTAAGCCCGTTTCCCAACCGCTCTCTGGATATCGGAGTAGTCCTTGACCTGATGATCCACGATATTGATATCGTTCTAGGACTGGTAAACTCTCCACTTAAGAAAATCGAGTCCGTGGGAGTCCCTGTCCTGACCCACATGGAGGATATCGCCAATTGCCGCCTCAGCTTTAAGAACGGCTGCGTGGCTAACCTTACCGCAAGCCGCGTTTCCGATGAATGGATGCGTAAAATCAGGATTTTCCAGCAGGATACCTATATATCGCTAGACTATAAAGAAGCAAAGGCAAGCGTCTATAAAAAAATCGGCTCTCAGATCTCCAAAGAAGACCTTCCTATAGAAAAAGAACAGCCACTGCAAAAAGAACTCCAATCCTTTATTGACTGCGTAATAAACCACAAAACTCCTCTGGTTTCAGGCCCTGTAGCGCGGGAAGCGCTGGCAGTAGCCCTGGAGATTCAGAAACAAATATGGAGTAAAAACAAATAAAGTATTTTAAACTCAAAGTCTAAAGTTAAAAATTCAAAGCAAGAATAAAATCTAAAATCCAAAGCTTAAAAAATTATATTTGGACCTTTAAGTTTTAAATTTATTTTGAATTTTGAGCTTTATACTTTAAAATTGGAGTTCAGTATATGGACTTGAACTTACTATGTCTGAGAAAAAGATTCTGATAATATGCGGCGAGGCATCCGGAGAGCTTCATGCGGCAAGCCTTATCAGCGCGCTTAAGAAGCTTTCGCCCCAAACAAAGGTCTTTGGCGTGGGCTCACTTTTGTTACAACAGGCAGGGGCTGAGATCGTTTTTGACACCAAGGGACTTGCCGTCTTCGGCCTTTTCGATGTTTTAAAGAAGCTTCCTCAGTTCTTTGGCCTTAAGAAACTACTACTGCAAAAGATACAGCAGGAGAAGATCGATTGCGTGATCCTGGTCGACTTCTCAGGATTTAATCTGCGCCTTGCCAAGGCCATCAATAACACCGTCCCTGTCATCTACTACGTCAGCCCGCAAGTCTGGGCCTCTCGTAAGGGCAGGATCAAGACTATAAAACAATTTATCCGCAAGATGATCGTCCTCTTTAAATTCGAAGAGGAATTCTACCGCAAACACCGGGTGGGCGTTGATTGGGTAGGCCATCCGCTGCTTGATATCGTGCGGCCGAGCATGGAAAAAAAAGAATTGCTCCGGCAATTAAAGCTTTCAGACTCAAAAATCACCATTGCGCTTTTACCCGGCTCCCGCCGCCAGGAAATCAATCACATCCTTCCGATTATGCTTAGAAGCGCCCGCTGCATCAGCGAAAAGCGCGATACCCAGTACATTATCGCCAAAACAGCGCAGGTGGATTGGGATGTCTATAACCGCATTGTTAAAAAATATGGAGTCGATGCTAAAATCGTTGAGGCAAGGACCTACGACTGTCTTAATGCCGCGGACTTCTGCCTGGTCTGCTCCGGGACAGCGACCTTAGAAACAGCGATAATGCAGAAACCGTTCTGTATTATCTACAAAATGAGTTTTTTAAATTATCTTTTGTACCGTCCGCAGGTTAAGCTGCCGTATATCGGGATGGTCAATATCGTGGCGGGCAGAAAAATCATTCCGGAGTTCATTCAATTCGGGGCTGACCCAAAAAAAATCTGCCGGGAAGCCCTCTTAGTCATTAATGACCCTGTCAGGCTCCAGCAGACAAAAGCTGATCTTGCCGCAATAAAATCTCACCTGGGCTCACCGGGCGCCATAAACCGCGCCGCAAAAATCGTCTCCGACTTTATAGCCGGTTAATCCGCTTACTTCTTTATTACCGAAAAATACACAAAAACCTTATCGCTCTTGGTTCCGTCTCTAGCGATCGAACGCAAGAGCAGTGTATAATCCTGTCCGTCCTGCAAGAGGTCTGTTTTAACGTCAACACAAGACTCTACCGGAGAAACATCCTGACTAAAAACTAAGCTTCCTTGAGAGGCAGCGTTACCTTTATAAAGCTTAAACTCGCAATGATCGATCCCAAACATGCCGGGAGCGCGCCATTTAAATTCAACACTGTCCTTACCGGTGGCATTGATCTGTTCGCCGCGGGGAGATAAATACTCCGGGGCAGGGACCGAATCATAGCCGCGAAAACCCTGCGCGAAAGCAGGCGCGCAAAAAGCCAGGACTAAAATTACCATCAAGAACAACCTTGCTTTGTTTTTCATAACAACCTCCTTTTACGGTTTAAACGATTCTGCCATGCGGATACGCTCAGCAATAGGCGGATGATCAAAAAAGAAAAACTTGATAATTGGATGCGGCGAGCGATCCGCAAGATTCTGGCTGGCAAGCTTATCCATCATAGAAATAAACGCATCTTTTGAGCCTGTCACCTTCAGCGCCATGGTATCGGCGTTGCGTTCAAAGACCCTGCTGATACCCGCCTCCAGCGGCTGCATAATAATCCCAAAGACTATAAAATAGAGAAAAACCAGCGGCAGCGCCGCGATATCGGATAAAGATGCCAGCTTAAAGAAACCCAGACATACACTGTTTGTCCTGAAAATTACATAGAAAATAACAATAGTCAGCGCGGCATTAATAAAAAGCAGTTTCAAAAGATGCCTGAGCCGGTAATGCGCGAACTCATGCGCCAGGATCACCTCGATTTCATCGTGAGTATAATTGTTCCGCAGCGTATCCGCCAACAGCACGCGCCTGGTACTACCGATACCAACAAAAGCGGCATTGGCCTTTACCGTCTTCTTGCTAAAATCGATCTCAAAAACATCCAGAATCTTTACTCTCATCTTCGCGGCTAAAGTAATGATGCGCTGACGCAGGATCTCATCGGAAAGCTTTTTATATTTAAAAAATAGCGGGATGATGATTACGGGAAGAAGCTTTGCCAGGATCAGGCTGAAAAATATCCAGAAGACGGATATTGCCAGCCACCACATACCCGGAGTTAATTTAAGTATCATATAAAACGCCGCGACCAGGATAAGGCCGATACAGTAAGAAATCACTCCTGATTTAAACTGATCTGATACCCAAGCGCGGATATTCTGGCGGGATAAAGAAAACTTGTGCTCCAGGATATATGACTGATAAAAGGTAAAAGGAAAGATCAGCGCGTAATAGGCGAGAAAGGTAACAAACAAGAACAGCGGAACCAGCAGATATTGCTGCGGCGCGATACTACTTATATGATCTGCCAGCGAACGCGAAAAACCAGACCCTAAAAATCCGACAAACAAACTAATGGAGAATATTGTCTCGATGATTATAGCGCTGTATTTGCGGCGGGAATACTCTTTGGCTTGTTCAGCGCTCTGGCCAGGCGAGCCGGACATAAGTATCAGGCAGTTTTAACTTTTTTGCGGTGCGACATTGATAAAGGTGCGCAGCTTGCCGTGACTGGTTTTCTTCTTGGTAAAGTATATCTTGCCGGGACAGGATGCCTGAAGCGTACCCAGCCCTTTGACATTTGCGCCTGCCTTATAAACCTCTACTCCTCTTACCAGTATTTCTCCTGTTTTGACAGCCTGACCGCAGGAGACCTTCATCGCTTTGTCTTTCTTTGGAGTTGATTTTCCGCCAGCCATTTTGATTCCTCCTCATTTTCGTATGTTTAGTTGAAAGCTAAATTCAAAGTCTAAAACTCAAAATTCAAAACAAGGTCTAAATTAAAATTTTAAATTTTAAATTTTAAATTTTAAATTTTTTTGAATTTTTAACTTTGAATTTTGAATTTAAATAGTAGCATATTTCAGCTAAGATAGCAATACTTCTTCGTTCTTAAACGGGATGAGCGTGCGTATCCCCTTCTCAACCAGCGCATCATACAAAGCCAGCGTCTGAATTTCATCTCCGTGCACCAGAAAAACACGCTTAAGGGGCAGACAGCCCTGTACGAATTCGATGAGTTCCTTTCTATCGGCGTGCCCGGAGAAAGCGTTGATGATGACGACCTCGGCGTTGAGCTCATATTCAACGCCAAAAATCCTCACAAAAGAAACCCGGTCAGCGATCCGGCGGCCCAGTGTATCCGCCGCCATGTATCCGACCACCAGGATCATGTTGCGGGAATCTTCAATATTATTCTTAAGGTGGTGCAGGATGCGGCCGGATTCGCACATGCCGCTTCCGGAGATAATGATCATCGGCCGCTTATCGATATTTAAGGCTTTTGATTCTTGCTGGTCGCGGGTATAACGCAGATTAAGCAGGTCAAACGGATTATCCCCCCTGCTTATTGCCGCGCGCGTCTCTTTATCCATGTAATCAAGGTGATGCTGAAAGATCTCGGTGATATCCGTTGCCAGAGGGCTGTCGACAAAGATGGGAATAGGCGGTATCGCCTCTTCCTTCAGGAGCTCGTTTAGAAAAAAGATCACTTCCTGAGTACGCTCCAGCGTAAAAGAAGGGATCAAGATCTTACCTCCCCGCTCAACCGCGCGGTTGATCGCGTTTTTTAATTTTGATTTTGCTTCCTCGATAGGCGCATGAAACCTGCCCCCGTAGGTACTTTCGATGATCAGGTAATCCAGCCCCTTAGGGATCACAGGGTTGTTGAGCATGGGCAGATTCTTTCGCCCTAAATCAACGGCATAACCCAAACGCACATGCTTATCATTATCTTTAATATCGAGAGTGATGATGCTTGAGCCCAGGATATCGCCGGCATCATAGAGCGTTGCGAATACATCCTTGGCAACGCAGAAACGCTGATTGTAGGAAAGAGAGCGGAATATCCTGGTGGATTTACTTGCCTCTTTTTTTGTATAAAGCGGCTTACGCAGCGGCAGCCCAAGGCGCCTGTTGATTTTGTTGAGGTAACGTATATCTTCTTCCTGGATCTTCCCCGAATCCTCCAGCATGATCTTGGAAAGATCTTTAGTGGCGGAGGTAGTATAAATCTTGCAACGTAAACCCTTTTGGATCAAAATCGGGATATTCCCGCAATGATCTATGTGCGCATGTGAAAGCATCATCGCGTTTACGGTGCGCGGGTTATAGACTATCGTAGTGTTGATCTGATAGGTCTGGTCACGGCGGCCCTGGAAAAGTCCGGCATCAAGAAGGACCTCCGATCTATCGGTAGTGATCAGGTGGCTTGACCCTGTGACTGTGCGCACCCCGCCGAGAAACTTCAAATTAACCGCCATTGACTACTCTCTCTTTCGTATTTTAAAAATCACCAGCGCCACCAGCACAATATAGACCAAGCTAGAAAACATGACTATCTGATTCTGCCGGCTCAAGAAATATTCTATGATCTTGGTTGGATCAGTAAATAGGTTTTCCCCAAGTGCCGATGCGGTATACTGTACCAGGAGTATTTTTATCGGCGAGCCGATGATAACAGCTGCCATGTATTTGCGCAGGCTGATCGTTGTAAGCCCAGCTGCCAGGTCCAAAAAGCGATATGGTATAAGCGGAGTGGCGCGAAAAAGAAAAAGCCAGAAAAAACTTATTTTTCCTAACAGCTCCTGGCTTCTTTTATATTTATCCCCGAACATCCTTTCCACAAAAACCCTGCCCAGCGAGCGCGCGAGATAAAAAAGAATGACCGCGTTAAGAGCCTCGGAAATAAAAACGAGCGCCGTGCTTATCCACGGCCCGAAAAGCAGAGCACCGGCGATATAAAATGCGTCTTTTGAAAAGAAAACAAAGAACGTAACCACAACATAAAGGACTACGTAGACCAGCGAGCTAAAGATTTGCCCATGGCCCTGAATGCTTTTCTGGATCAAAGCGGTAGTGACATGAAAATACCTGCCGCAGTACCACAGGAGCGCGATTCCGCCTACCAGAAGCAAAAAATGCACAGCTGATACGTAGCGCTTGCTTTCCATGGATGGATCAGGCATCCTCTTAGGTGACGAAAAGATTACGGGAAGAGAATTTTCCGTCAGTGGTCAGATTGACGCCCAGGCGCTTCAGACCCACCTCATCGCCCGGAGTAGGAATATGGGTCATATGGACTTCGCATCCTTTTAGTTCCATGAGTTTCTGCATAGCCAGTTCCGCGGTATGATTAGTAGTCGCGCTTATGGAAAGAGAAATCATTGTCTCCTCTAAATCCAGGCTCTCGGATTCCGCATCCAGGATGCCTTCCTTAAGTTTGGCTATCTGATTAATGATATGCGGGGAAAGCAACAGTATCTCATCGGGGATCTTTGCAAGAATCTTGACGGCATTTAAAATAAGCGCTGAGGCAGCGTGCATAAGCTTTGAATTTTTTCCGGTAAGAATGCGTCCGTCCCGCAGCTGTATGGCTGCGCCGCAATAAATGCCTTCATTGCCTTTTCCGGAAGCCTCCGCCTGCTCCGCAGCTTTTCTGGCCACATCAACCACCTTCCTGTCAGTTGCCTTAACGCTCATCTCTTCCATAAGAAGCATCACCCGCTCAACAGTCTCTTTCTTTTCTATCCCTAAGACGTATTCGGTGTTGTAGCGGAAGTACCTGCGGATCAACTCCTGCTTGGCCGCATCCCTTACTGCCTGATCATCAATTATACCAAAGCCTGCGCGGTTAACTCCCATATCAGTGGGCGACTCGTACATCGGAAGATTAGCGTCTTTATTGAGAATTTTGCTCAGGATCAATTTCAGTATGGGAAAACTTTCCACATCACGGTTATAATTGATCGAGGTCTTATGGTACTTATTCAGGTGAAACGGGTCAATCAGGTTAAAATCCTGTATATCCGCAGTAGCCGCCTCGTATGCGACATTGACAGGATGTTTAAGAGGGAGGTTCCAGATAGGAAAAGTCTCAAACTTGGCGTAGCCTACGTTTATGCCGCGCTTATGATCATGATACAGCTGCGAAAGGCAAATAGAAAGCTTTCCGCTATTTGGTCCGGGAGCAGTGACAACAACAATGGGATTTTTGGTCTGCACATAATCATTCTTGCCAAAGCCATTTTCGCTGGCGATCAGATCAATATCCGTAGGATAACGGTCGATCGGATAATGAAAATAAACCTTCACCCCCCGCCGCTCCAGCTTATTCTTAAAGATCACCGCCGAAGGCTGGTTGGTAAAACGGGTGATCACCACCGCCAGAATATCCAGCCCCCACTTACGCAAATCATCGATAAGTTTTAACGTGGCGGAATCATAGGTTATCCCGAAGTCACCGCGCACCCTTCCCCGCTCAATGTCTCCGGCGTAAATACACAGGACAATATCGATTTTATCTTTTAACTCCTGCAAAAGCCTGATCTTGACATTCGGATCATACCCGGGAAGGACACGTGCCGCGTGATAATCAAAACAGAGCTTTCCTCCAAACTCCAGGTACAGTTTGTTACCGAGCTTCTTCACCCGCTCCAGGATCGCCGCGGTCTGCTCGCGCAGATATTTGTCATTATCAAAACCTATTTTTCCCATAAGCGCCTCTCTATAGTACCTGTTAATCAGGCATGATTATACTAACGAACTTATACCAGGGCAAGGAATTCCTTGCCTTCTTTCCAAAGGTTAAAATAACGTTCGATCTTGATATCCTTGCGCTGCCGCAGATCGATAAGTTCCCGCTGGCCTTGAGGATAGATCGCTTCGACCCGCGGAGAGAACACGTCATCTTCGTGTTCATCCCGCACCACCGCGACTCTGCCGTCGCTTAAACCCACGATCGAACCGATGGGCCAGACACCCATGATCTTAAAGAATTTATCAAGCAGGTCCGGATCAAAGGAAGTCCCCCTGTCCCGGATCATCAGATTATGGATCATATCCGGAGGATAATCCACTTTATAGTCCCTGCGCGCGGAAAGCGCATCATATACATCGCATATAGAAATGATCAGCGAAGCCACATGCAATGGTTGTACGAATTTCAGGCGCGGATAACCCTGCATATCATACTTCAGGTGATGTTCAAAAGAAACTACCGCCGGAAGCATGCCGAGAGTATCCACATACTGCAGCATAATCTCGGCGCCCAGTATGGTGTGACTCTTAAGCGCGTCAAACTCCTCGGTGCTTAACTTTTCGCTCTTACGGATAAGTTTTCGTGAAATATATAGCTTACCGATATCATGAAATAACGCGGCGATGCCGATGTCTAAAACATCCTCTTTGGCAAAACCCAGCTTTGAAGAAAAGTACATGCTTAAGATCGATACGTTCAAAAGATGCACATAAGTCCCGATGTCATAGCGCTTAAGCGTCGTAAACTTCAGGAATTCCTGGTACTGCGAAGCCATATTCTCCATAATATTGTTTATGGAAAAACGCAACTGCGTCTTATCCAGTGCCTGCGTATTCAACACGCTCATCACGGACTGATTCGTCTTCTCCAGCGAATTCTCATACATAAGCAGATAATTCACCGACTTTGCCAGCTTGTCTTCTTTGGCCTCTTCCGAGGCGGCGATCTTTCCTATAGTGATATTCCTGACGCCGAAAAGCGACAGGCTTTCCTGGAGGTTCCCCTTTAGCTCCTCTTTAGGCATAGCCAAGAATACAACAAAACTCTTCAGCTCATCCTTAGTCACCCCGCCATAAAAAGCGATTCTCTCAATACCCCTGTCTTTAAGATAGAGTATCGCCGGCTTAAGAAGGATGCTTAGATCGAAAAATATCTCTTTTTCGAAAGCCAGTTCCTCGCCGACCACCCCCAGAACCAGCTCCTGGCGTTCCATCAAAACTTCCTGCAGGCTTAAGAATGCCTTATCAACCGCCTTCTGAAACATCGGATGCTCCGAGGTATACATCTTTGCGGTCTGTAAAGTAGATAATAAGTCTCTGAAAAAAATCTCAATTTTTGCGAGCATGCCAGCGTTCCAGGATTTCTCCTGCCTTTATCCTGATGTTTTTATTCCAAAAGAATGGCCTCTTACTAAGAAGCGTAAGAGAATCTTCCGCTTCCCGCAAACCGACCTCATCGATAATCGCCATATTCTCGAGTATGATCCTATTCTTCATTCCCCAGCTATTTTTTAATAATAAAAGCTCCTGCGCCGCCTCTAATTTTACGGCAATATCGTTTTCCAGCGCCAGCAACGCCTCTTTACGCAGCGAAACATCTGTATTATGCAAAATAGAAAAAATAAATTCTTTGTCCTTACATCCTATCCGGCGCATTGAGCGCATGATCTCAGGTTTGATGAAACTGCTGGAGCCGGAATAAATATGCTTTAAAATCTTTTCCGCGGAAGCGACATCAAGCTCCTCGACAACATTGATGAACCTAAGAAGAAAATCAATATCGGAAGAATACCTTTCGAGATGTTTATAGAGAAGTCCTTCATGCTCCGGGAAAAATTTAAGGAATAGGCGCAATATTGTTGAGTTGATCTTTTGCTCTCCGAAGATCTTCTCAATATACACATCGACCTCATATGAGCTCTTTTCGAGATAGGCCAGGGCATCCCGGACTTGCGCAGGCAGACTATTCGACCAAATCAGGCTCTCGAAGAAAACAAAAATACGCTTATCCAACTCTTCGCACAGATATCCCAGTCCCTGCCGGCATACGCTTTTTTCTTTAGAAAAATCAAAAAGGTATTTTAAATATCCTAAATCCTTCTCCTGCATGGCGCGCTCAAGATCCTTATTGATCTTTTCCAAGACGAGCTTAAGCTTGACGTCATCCAGCTCTTTCTCAAAAATGTTTGCCAGGATATAGCGGTAGTTCTTTTCCAGCTGCCTGCGGTCAAAGGAAAATCCTTTCTCCAGGGAAATATCTTTAATAAGTGAGGAAAGGATATGCCGGTAGCCTTCAGACATGATTCCGCTATCCGATGAAGACAGAAGATTTCGGATCTTCTTGACCACCTTTGGCTGGCCCTCCAGAGATTTTTTGTCTGTCTTGGTAAGAAGCGAGCCGGATATCGCTTTGTGCTTATCGTCGCCGCTTAATCGTGAAAACAACTGCAGACTTAACGCGTCGAAACTATCGTCCTTTACAATACCGTCCCAGAGCATCCCCGCCAGGTCCTCGACATTAAGGTCTTTAAAAAAATCTTTCAGTACATCGAGCTCTTCTGTTGTAACCGTATCTTTATATTTTAGGAGCGACCGGAATAATTCTCTTGTGCATTTATCAAATTTATCCCTCTGTTCCTGCTTCAGATATAACATAAAATCATGAAGGCTAGTACGCAGTTCTTGGTTCTCAGCGATATCCTTGGGCCGGAACTTCGTTAAAATCCCTTCAAAGCCATCCACAAATTCCTTTATCCGCTGCGCGTCTTTTTTCTGCAGCGCTTCCCCGAACATAAACGCCCAGACATCCGTACTCCCCTCTCCGCCGTCACGCAAAAGTTCTGAATAATCAAGCTCATCTACCAGGCAATGAGAATCGATACCGGCGCACAGGATATGCCTGACTCCTCCACGCTTTATGATCTCTTTCGGCGCAAGCGCCAATGTGGTCAAGAATTCAATAAGCTCATCTACCGACATCCCATGCCGCAGCTCGATTGCCTTGATCTTACGCAGATGAAAGTAAGCGGCTAACTCCGTAAAAAGCTGGCCCTTTTCCCAGTATTTTCCGTCAATAAAAAGAGAGCTGGGCGCCACGTTGATCTTGATCGGATCAAGAAACATAAACAGCTCATCGATCTTCTTCTTAAACTCTTCTACGGATTTTCTAAAATATGGATGTTCTTTGAAATAAACGGAGGCGTTATTGAGGGCTATGCGCAGACCTTTCAAAAACTCGACTAGCGCTTCTTCTTTATTCATTGGAAGAGCCTCGCGCACGTAAGGGCGCGGTTTGGCGGGATTATTTTACTGTCTCGATCTTCTCGATGTTTATATTTTTGCTCTTCAGGAAATCAAAAACTTTCTGCAGCTCCTCCTCCTGGCCCTCGATACCTAAAATCGCCCAGCCGGAATACATGGAAAAAGAAGCCTCGAATATATTCAGATTGACATCATATTTCTTGCAGAGAACGCAGATTACCGAATCATCCTTAAGCTCTCCGGGAAACGTCAGACCAATGATCATTTTCATGTATCTTCTCCTTGCGCTGCATATATTCTATCCTATTTACAGAAAGGTTCAAGAGTATTTTTATTCAAGCTGCGACAGCATCATCCCGGATGCCTTCAGGCGTTCCCGGGAAACTTAAAGATAAGACGACAACTAAAAAAGCTATTTATCGTAGGTCGAATAGAAATACGGGGTGTGCGCCTGGAATTCCGCGGCGCAGGTGTCTACAAGCTTAAAGGAAGGCTCGATCCCTAAGGATTTGCGCAAAGCGCAGATATCCTCTTCTTTTTTGCCAAGCAGCTTCGCTAACTGACGGTCGCTAAAACCGAACTCTTTTGCCTGCTTCAGTAATTCCTTGCTAAGATTACCCGCAATCACAATCTCTCTCTCAAGTTCGATGATTTCCTTAATGTTATGGAGGAACCAACGGTCGATTTTAGTCAGCTCAAATATTTTATCTATATCCATACCTGCGCGGAATGCGTCTCCCAGATAAAATATTCTTTCCGCGTTCGGCACTCGCAGTTTCTGATAAATTTTCTCCAGGGTCCCATTTTCAGCTTTAATCTCCTTTGAATCAAAAAAAAGCATGCTTTCCAGGCCGAACTTCTTGATCTCTAACGATCGCAACCCCTTTTGCAGCGATTCCTTAAATGTCCTTCCGATAGCCATTGCCTCACCCACCGATTTCATAGAAACAGTGAGCGTCGGGTCTGCCTTTGCGAACTTTTCAAAGGTAAAACGCGGAATTTTTACCACGCAATAATCGATCGCCGGCTCAAAACAGGCAGGCGTTTCGCGGGTGATATCATTGGGGATCTCATCCAGTGTATAACCGACCGCTAATTTCGCGGCGATCTTGGCGATAGGAAATCCCGTTGCCTTGGATGCCAGGGCAGAGCTACGGGAAACGCGCGGATTCATTTCAATCACTACCATACGGCCTGTATCAGGGTTAACCGCAAACTGGATATTTGAGCCTCCTGTCTCAACCCCGATCTCACGAATACAGGCGATCGCGGCGTCGCGCATATTCTGGTACTCCCGGTCAGTCAGTGTCTGCGCCGGAGCAACAGTGATACTATCTCCGGTATGGACCCCCATAGGATCGAGATTCTCAATAGAACAGATGATCACCACGTTATCTTTTAGGTCGCGCATGACCTCCAACTCAAACTCTTTCCATCCGGCCACTGATTCTTCAACAAGGATCTCGCTGATCATGCTAGACTCAAGGCCGTGCTTTGCCAATACCTTGAATTCCTCGGCGTTATAGGCAACGCTGCCCCCGGTCCCGCCCAAGGTAAAGCTGGGACGGATGATCACCGGAAACCCTATCTTCTGCGCCACAGCACATGCTTCAGCCAATGTATACGCCTTATCGCTCTTAGGTAGATCAAGGCCGATCTTCTGCATCGCTTCCTTGAAGATCCTTCTGTCCTCGCCTTTCTTAATCGCCTTGATATTGGCTCCGATGGTTTCAACTTTATATTTCTTCAGAACCCCCATTTCAGCAAGCCTAACCGCAATATTCAAGGCGGTCTGTCCGCCCAAGGTAGGAAGAAGAGCATCCGGCCTTTCTCTCTCGATGATTTTTGCGACGATTTCCGGAGTGACCGGCTCAATATAGGTGCGATCCGCGATTTGCGGGTCGGTCATGATCGTTGCGGGGTTAGAATTTACCAGGACTACCTCAAAACCTTCCTCCTTAAGCACCTTGCAGGCCTGGGTTCCCGAATAGTCAAATTCACAAGCCTGTCCGATCACGATCGGACCAGAGCCAATTATTAATATCTTCTTAATATCTTTTCTTTTCGGCATTTTCGTTTAGCTCGTTTAGTTCGTTATTTTCGTTAGTTTCGTTTTAAAACTTTTTGAACGAAATTAACGAACCTAACGAACCTAACTATATTAACGATTTCTCATTAACTGGATGAAATTATCGAATAAATATTCGGCATCACGCGGGCCGGGAGAGGCCTCGGGGTGAAACTGCACCGAAAAAACCGGGAGTTTCTTATGGCGCAGGCCTTCAAGCGTCCGGTCATTTAAGTTTATATGGGTAATTTCTATATCCTTACCGGGAAGCGAATCTATATCTACGCAAAAACCGTGGTTTTGGCTAGTGATGGAAACTTTACCGCTCTTTAGGTCTTTCACCGGATGATTTGCTCCATGGTGGCCGAATTTTAATTTAAAAGTTTTTCCTCCCATGGCAAGGCCGAGCATCTGGTGACCAAGGCAGATCCCGAAAATCGGTAGCTTGCCGAGCAATTGGCGGGTTGTTTCTACCACATATTTTACCGCTTCCGGGTCTCCGGGACCATTGGATAACAGGACACCGTGCGGTTTCATTTTAAGTATCTCCGAGGCGCTTGTCTTGGCCGGAACTACGACAACCCGGCATTTACGCTTTAAGAGTTCTCGCAGGATATTTAATTTTACCCCACAGTCAATAACCACAACTTTATGTTTTGCTTTCCCGGATTTATCCCAGATATATTTCTTATTACTGGTGACTTCCCGCACCAGGTCAACTCCGACAAGGCCCAGAGATTTCTTTGCTTTTTCCACAAGACGTTTTTGATCAGAATCAACTGTGGATAAAACCGCCTTCATTGCCCCGGCTAATCTGATATGCAATGTCAAGGCGCGCGTATCTATCCCTTCGATCCCTAAAATATTATTTTCCTTTAGATACTCACCCAGCGACTGTTCCTTGCGCCAGTTGCTGGCGATCTTGCTGTATTCCCTGACCACAAACCCTTCCAGGAAGAGCTTGCGGGATTCCACATCTTCTTTATTGATCCCGTAATTACCGATCAAAGGATAGGTCATAGTGACGATCTGGCCTTTATATGAAGGGTCCGTAAGGATCTCCTGGTATCCGGCCATACTGGTATTAAAAACAACCTCGCCGGTCCTTTCGCCGTGCGCACCAAAGGACCGACCCTTAAATATTGTTCCGTCTTCTAAGGCTAAGATCGCTTCTTTCATTGTTTTGCTTGTTGGGCAGCTTTGATAAACTCCCGAAACAACGGGTGGGCTTTATCCGGCTTGGATTTAAATTCCGGGTGGAATTGTACCGCGATAAAATACGGATGCTTTTTTAATTCGACTATCTCGACTAAATTCTTTTTCTGATAAATTCCTGAAAAAACCATACCCTTTTTCTCCAGCAGCTTTCGATATTTATTATTAAACTCATATCTGTGGCGATGCCGCTCAGGTACCGATTCTTTTGCGTAAGCTTTATGCGCCAGCGTATTCTTTTTCACTTTACACGGATACGCTCCCAGACGCATCGTCCCACCCATATCTTTTACTTTATGCTGCTCGGCTAGCAAACTAATCAGCGGATTCTTTGTCTTCGGCTTAAACTCGGTAGAATTAGCGTCCTTTAGGCCACAGACATTACGGGCAAACTCGATCACCGCGCACTGCATCCCCAGGCACAGTCCTAAAAACGGAATATTGTTTTCCCGCGCATATCTGATCGCCCTGACCTTGCCCTCGATACCGCGGTATCCAAAGCCACCGGGCACGAGGATCCCGGAAACTCCGCTTAAATGTTTTTGGGCGCCGTGCTTCTCAATATCCTCAGAATCGACCTTGCGGATCTGGACCCTTGTGTCATTTTCGATACCGGCGTGTATGAGGGATTCATAAATTGACTTATACGCATCCTGCAGGGCGATGTATTTTCCAACCAGAGCGATTTCAACATGATACTTAGGGTTTAGCACTTTTTCAACAACATTTCTCTCCCAGTCTTTTAAATCCGAAAACTTGCAGATCAGGTGAAAATGACTTAAAATTATCTCATCAAGTATCTGGTTTTTAAAGACCAGCGGAATCTGATAAATCGAGGCGACATCCTTGGCCTCGATGACCGCTTCTTTCTGAACGTTGCAGAAAAGCGATATCTTTTCTTTTAACTCCGCTGAAAGTGTTTTTTCCGTGCGGCAGATCAGGATATCAGGCTGGATCCCGATTTCGCGTAAAGTTCCGACACTATGCTGCGTCGGTTTTGTTTTTATCTCTTCCGCGCATTTTATGTACGGGACAAGCGTCAGGTGTATATAAAGGACATTATCTTTGCCCATCTCAAGCCCGAACTGCCTGGCCGCCTCAAGGAATGGAAGACTCTCAATATCCCCAACTGTCCCTCCGACTTCAACAATGACAATATCGGCGCCGGTGACATGGGCGACCTTCCTGACCCTTTCCTTTATCTCCCCGGTAATATGCGGGATAACCTGGATGGTCTTGCCTAAATAGTCTCCGCGGCGTTCCTTAGAGATAACCGCGTTATAGATCTGACCGGTGGTAACATTATTAAAGCGCGTCATGGAAGCGCTGATAAAGCGCTCATAGTGACCCAGATCCAGAT
>CAYGZJ010000009.1:0-20711 GCA_964354335.1 uncultured Planctomycetales bacterium
AAGCGGACGATGCGCGTCGCCCAGCAGCTTTACGAAGGCGTGGAGTTGGGCGCGCAGGGGCAGACCGCCCTCATCACCTACATGCGCACCGACTCCTTCCGCATCGCCGGCGAGGCCCTGACCGAGTGTCGGGACTTGGTGCGGAGCAGATTCGGGGGAGAGTATCTGCCGGAGAAGCCAAATACCTATAAGGTAAAAAAGCTTGCTCAGGAAGCGCATGAAGCGATCAGGCCGTCCTCGCTGGAACGAACTCCTGAAACGGTAGAAGAATTTTTAAGCCCGGAGCAGCAGAAACTCTACGGCCTGATTTATAACCGTTTCCTGGCCAGCCAGATGACCCCTGCGCGTTTTTTGGTCAACAGCGTTGATATTCAGGCGGGTAAATATTTATTCAGCGCCTCCGGATCGACCCTTGTGTTTGACGGCTTTCTGGCGGTATATAATAATGATGACAAGGAAGAAAAAGAAAAGAAATTCATACCGGTTTTTGAGAAAGATGAAGCCCTGGATCTGGTGAAGTTGCTTCCCAGTCAGCATTTTACCAAGCCTCCGCCGCGCTATTCTGATAGTTCTTTAGTCAAGGCGCTGGAAGAAGAAGGTATTGGCAGGCCTTCGACCTATGCCCCGATTGTCTCAACGCTCATCCTGCGCGACTACATGCGCCGGCTCAAAGGTTACTTTTATCCTACGGAATTAGGGTTTAAGGTCAGCGATCTTCTGGTGGAATATTTTCCCAAGATCATGGATGTCAAATTTACCGCTCTTATGGAAGATGAGCTTGATGAGGTAGAAGAAGGCAGGATCAATAAGATCAAGGTCCTGGAGGATTTCTACGCGCCGTTTAAGACCAGCCTTGATTATGCCCAGGCAAACATCAAGAAGGAAGTGATTACTTCCGACCAGATATGCCAGCTTTGCGGTAAACCCATGGTTGTAAAATGGGGCAGAAAGGGAAAATTCTTAAGCTGCTCGGATTACCCGACGTGTAAGAGCTCAAAATCCATCACCAGCGGCGTGAAATGTCCGCAGCCCGATTGTGGAGGAGAACTTATTGAACGTCGCTCTACCAGGGGATTTTTCTACGGTTGTTCCAATTTCCCCAAGTGCCGTTTTACTTCGCGCGCCTTGCCGCAGGAAGACAACGATAAAACAGAGTAATGGATAAATATATCGAGAAGTTTATCCGCTATTTAGAGATCGAGAAGAACTATTCCGGCCACACCATCCTCAACTACAAGCTCGACCTGGAAGATTTCAGGAAATTCATCGGCGAGACTAGTCTTGAAAAGATCGATTACCTTTCCATCCGCAAATTCCTGGCTATTCTAAAAGAGAAGAATCTGGGCAGCAGAAGCGTAGGCCGCAAACTTTCCACGCTGCGCAGTTTTTTTAAATTTTTGACTAAGGAGGGATATTTAAAGCTAAACCCCTTACTTATCGTCTCAAGCCCCAAGCTTGATAAGCACCTGCCGCAATTTTTAACAGAGGAAGAGACGGCAAAGCTCATCGAGTCGGCTTTTGCCAAAGATACATCGGATGAGCGGGGGTTACGTGACCGGGCGATCCTGGAGACGTTCTATTCTACCGGGATGAGGATCTCGGAAGTGGTAAGCCTGGATACTGAAGATGTCGATTTTATCAGCGGTGTAGTCAAGGTCATGGGTAAAGGAAGAAAAGAACGTATAGTCCCTATCGGAGATGCGGCGATCGCATGCATCAGGAAATATCTTGATAGGCGCAGGAAGCAGAGTGATGTTGTTTTCTTAAATAAGAACGGCAAGCGCATCACTACCAGGGGCGTGCGCGGGATTGTGGAGAAATATATCCGTATCGCGGGGATCCGCAAGGGTATTTCGCCGCATACGCTGCGGCATTCCTTTGCCACCCATCTTTTAAACCGGGGGGCGGATTTACGCACGGTGCAGGAATTGCTGGGCCATGCCAATCTTTCTTCCACCCAGATTTATACGCATCTAAGCACCGAGCGGCTAAAGACCGTTTATGACAAGGCGCATCCGCATGCATAAAGCAAATTCAAAATTCAAAGCTCAAAATTCAAAACAAATTAAAAGGCTAAAATTTAAATTTTAAAATTTAACCTTGTTTTTCCCGCTACCCAATTAGTTCTAAGCGGGATCCCGCCTTCAATTTAAATCTCTTGGCGGGAGAATTTTTTACTTTAGACTTTGAATTTAACGGGTTACCCATATGTTTATTATTTATAATTTAATATTCTTAATATTTGCGACTATCTATTTCCCTATTTATCTGTTTAAGGGGAAATTTCATAAGGGTTTTTCCGCCCGCCTTGGCAAACTGCCAAAAAATCTGAATCTGGATAGGCCGATCTGGGTGCATGCGGTAAGTGTCGGCGAAGCCTTAGCAGTGCGCGGACTTATCGAAGAACTGCGCAGGCTTGCTCCCGGAAAAAAGATCGTCATCTCCACTGTGACTCCTACCGGAAATAAAATCGCCCAAGGGTTAGCCCGCGAAGGCGATCTGGTGACATACCTACCGCTTGATTTCAGCTGGATCGTCAAAGGCGTAATCGAGAGGATAAGACCATCGGTATTCGTCATTGTTGAGACGGAAATCTGGCCCAATCTTATCCGAGTACTCCATAAGAAACGGATCCCTATTATTACAGTCAACGGCAGGATCTCAGATAAGTCTTTTGTCGGTTATTCGCGCATTCGCTTTTTGCTTAAGCCAGCCCTTAAAATGATCAACCTTTTCTGCGTACAGAGCGCCCTTGATGCCGATCGGCTTGCGTTATTAGGGGTGGCTGATGAGAATATCCGTGTCACCGGGAATATGAAATTTGATAACGCCTCATTCAAATCGGCTGAAGACGCCGTTAAGCTCCGGGGCAGATTGGGCATTACCTCAGAGCAAAAGCTTTTTGTCTGCGGCAGCACCCATCCTAAAGAAGAAGAAATCATCCTGGAGGCCTATAAGAAGATATTGTCTGTGTTTCCGAAACTGCGCCTGTTGATCGCTCCGCGGCATCCGCATCGGTCAAGAGAGATCTGCCAATTGGTAGCGAAAAATAATCTTTCTTTCGCGCTGATTTCAAAGCTTCCGGAAAATCCATCGCCTCAGGCGGTATTTGTTTTGGACACCATCGGCCAGCTGAGGTCTCTTTACGCTGCTGCGGATATTGTCTTTATCGGAGGCAGCCTGATAAAAAAGGGCGGGCAGAACATCCTGGAACCGGCAGCTTTTGGAAAGCCGGTGATTTTTGGCCCGCATATGTTTAACTTCCGCGACATAGCCGGTTTGTACTTAAACCATCGGGCTGCGATCCTGGTTAAAGATGCGCAAGAGCTGGCAGCCCAGACCGAGAAATTGTTAAAGAACCCCGCAAAAGCCGCAGCTATCGGCGAAGCCGGTAAGGCGCTTATACTTTCCCAGCAGGGCGCTTCGGCCAAAAATGCCCAGTATATAAAAGAATATTTTATTTAGCATGAAATTAGCTTATCAAGGAAAGCTGATCAGCCTTTTTCATAAAGATTTGACTTTACCTAACGGTCATCGCTGCCGTCTGGAAGTGATAAAACATCCCGGAGCGGTCCTGGTCATCCCTTTTCTTTCTCCTGACAAAATCATATTCTTGAGGCAGCTTAGGCCGGTTATCAATGCCTATATTTTTGAGCTGCCTGCCGGAACGCTTGGCCGCGGAGAATCTCCGTCTGCCTGCGCCCGCAGAGAAATCATAGAGGAAACAGGGTATTCCTGTAGCCGATTAAAGAAGCTCGGTGAGATCTTTCCTGTTCCGGGTTACTCCACCGAGAAGATCAGTATTTATGAGGCGCATGGATTAAAACCGGTCAAGCATTGCCGGGAAAAAGACGAGATCATCGAAAGCTTTATAGTGACAAAAAAGCAAGTCGGTAGGTTTTTTAAGAGCGGAAAGATCAAGGACGCAAAGACTATCTGCGCACTGAGTTTTTGCGGTTGGCTGAAATAATGGTAGCGTGAAATCGTTCTTTTGTGGTACTATTATTTTTATAAAGGATGCGTAGGATGTATAAGTCAACTATTAAGCACACAAAGGATTTTGTCTTTACCGTCAGCTCAGAAGGCGGCACATTTGTCATTGACGCCAAGGGCAAAGAGGGCATAACCCCTCCTGATACCTTGTTGGCAAGCCTGGGCAGCTGCATCGGAGTTTATATCCGTAAATATGCCGAAGACGCTAAGCTGACAATAGAGAATTTTTCGCTTTCGCTGGAGGCAGAGTTATCCAAAGAGGCTCCGGTTGGCTTTCGCTTAATACGCGTCAGCGTTGATTTATCAGCATCAGGCCTGGATGAGCGTAGGATTAAGGCGCTCGCTGAATTCATCAAGAATTGCCCCGTGCATAACACTTTGCATGGTAACCCGCAAGTAGAAATCGAGCTGCTTTAAATATGGAGATTAGGGCCAGGCAAATTGAAGGGGTGATCATCCTGGATTTAACCGGCCGCATTGACGTGGACTCGGCGAATTTTGTGGAGATCGTCGGTCAGTGCCTGCGCGACGGCTATGTCGATATCCTCTGCAACTTTGAAGAGGTTGATTTTATCGATTATCTGGGTATCTCAGCGCTGGTCCTAGCCTACAAAGACGTAACCAACAATAACGGCAGGATGAAATTTGTCATGGTCCCGGCGCACATAAGAAATTCCTTTGTTGTGGCCGGCCTGGACCGGGTGATCGAGATGCACCTTACAGAGGAGCTGGCGGTTAACAGCTTCAAGGAAGACAAAATCATTGAAAACATCAAGAAAATGCAGTTGCGCCGCCGTTTCAAGCGGCTGCCTATAGATATCAAGATCGAATTAAAGGCAAAGAGCCAGCAAAGCCCTTCATGCCTTCATCTTGATGTCATTAACTTAAGCGCAATCGGGGCATATATCTTTGGCTGCGATCAGTTTAAGCTGGGGGATGAGGTGATTATCAATCTGAAGCTGCCGCCTAAACAGGAGGAACTGCAGCTGGAGGCAAAGGTAGTTTGGCTTCCCGATAAGCAGGTGCAGCCCCACAGCTTCCCTGGTATGGGGGTGGAATTTGTGCACTTATCCTCCGCTATCCAGCAAAAGCTTGTTGATTTTATCGACCGCAACCTATCTTTCCTTGCTTCCGATTCCGAATAGCCGTTTCCCCGCATAAAATATCCTATCCCTTTGTGCAATAAAGACTTTTCAACCTCTTTGAAAGCTCATAAACTATCTTAAGGGCCTGTAAAACATATTGCCCCCCTGGAAGCCTTGTGCTACAATATTTCTTTAAATAGGCCACTCTTTCATGGCCTTTAAGGTGTTACCTAACCAGGCTTTTCCTAACAATGATCGATTATCTGCAGACAATAGTTATAGGTAAGCGAAAGGGGCTTATTCCCGGGCTGGTGCGCTTCGTTTTACTGCTTCTTTCCTTTGTCTATGGGATAGCGGTCAGGGTACTCATTTTATTGAACCGGTTTTTTGCTGTGCGCCTGCCTTGCAAGGTTATCAGTATCGGCAATATCACTACCGGTGGCACGGGCAAGACCACCCTGGTTGCCGCAGTAGCCACATATCTGCAGGTCAAAGGGCAAAGGGTAGCCATCCTTTCCCGCGGATACAAAAAGAATTGCGTCTCTTGCTGTGGCGCAGAGCCTGAGGCGCAAACAATGGGCGATGAGCCGCAGATGCTTGCGCAAAAACTAAAAGGTATCTCGGTGATCGTTGACGCGAACAGGATCCGGGGAGCGCGTAAGGCAATACGAGAGGGAGCTGATACGCTGGTTCTTGATGATGGCTTCCAGCAGTGGCGGCTGCATAAGGACATTGAGATCGTTGTTATTGATGCCACCAATCCTTTTAGCAACCGGCACATGCTTCCTGCCGGGATGCTGCGCGAGCCGCTATCTTCCTTAAGACGGGCGGATGTATTTGTTATCAGTAAGGCTGACGCAGCAGCTGGCGGGAAAGAAGCCAGGGATGTTCTTGAGCGCATCAATCCCCGGGCGGCAATTTTTGAAGCGCAACATACCGCGGCCGGTTGTTTCGATATGCGCGATACTTCTTGTAACGTAAAAATCGATGAGCTAAAAACTAAACCGGTAGCGCTTTTCTGCGGGATCGGCGACCCGGCATCATTTGAAAATACCGTACGCAGCCTTGGTATCCAGATCGGGTTATCTTTGCGTTTTCGCGATCACCATAACTATACGCAGGCTGATTTTGAGGAAATTTCCACCGGCGCAGGGGAAAAAAATATCGACACCCTGCTTACCACGGAAAAAGATGCGGCGCGCATCAGCGTTAAGCTGCTGGAAAAACTGCGGCAGCGGGTGCTTGTCCTGCGGGTCGCCATCACATTTCAGGATGAAAAAGGATTTTTTAATAGATTACGTTAGCTATCTTATTTTCAGGCTGCTTGGGCCGGTGATCCGGATTCTGCCTGTAGGGGTAAGCCTTTTTCTGGGCAGGAGGCTGGGAGACCTGTATTATCTCTTCGATTGTAAGCACCGCATCATCGCCTACGCCAATATCAAAAGAGCTCTTGGAACCGGCTGTTCACCCGCAAAGCTTACGCGTAGATTTTACCGCGGGTTCGGACAGAGCCTGATCGAGATATTTCTTATTCCGCTGGTCGATAAGAATTATATCCAAAAGTATGTGACGGTCGAGGGCCGTGCGCATATTGACCAAGCTCTTAAACGGGGTAAGGGTGTGATCTTCCTGGCAGTGCATGCCGGCAGCTGGGAACTTTCCAATGTCATCAGCGCGAATTTAGGATTTCCCTTGAATATCCTTATCCGCGACCAAAGCATGCCCAGATTGAATGCTTTATTGAACAACTACCGCAGCCTTAAAGGGTGCAAGCTTATCCAGCGCCAGGATCAGACTAAGCAGCTGATAGATGCGCTTAAAAATAATGAAACAGTAGGGATCACCGTTGATCAGGGAGGTAAGGATGGGGTGCCGGTGGAGTTTTTCGGCAAAGAGGCATCCATGGCTACCGGAGCTTTGCGGCTGGCTTTAAAATACGACGCGACGCTTCTTCCGGCGTATTATACGCGGGTAAAAGGGCTGCATATGAAATTGATAATCGAACCCGCTGTGGTATTGTCCCGCAGCGGTAATCAGCAGCAGAACCTCGAGGATAATCTTAGGAAAATCATCCCTACTTTTGAGCGTCTGATCAGTTCTTACCCGCAGGAATACATGTGGCCATATAAGATCTGGAAATACAGCCGTCAGCGCAGGATACTGGTGTTAAGCGACGCTAAGGCCGGGCACCTGCGCCAGGCCCAGGCAGTAGCACTTTTGGCCGCGGACTGTTTGCGGGAAAGCGGATTACAGCCGAGCGTAAAATTTCAGGAAATAAAATTCAGGAATAGTTTTGCTAAGCGTCTTTTAGCGGTAGAAACTGTTTTCTCGGGAAAATACGGTTGTCAGGGTTGTCTTTGTTGCCTGAAGAACGCACTTGATACTGAAACCTTTCGCGCCTTAACAGCGGAAAATCCGGATATAATCATTTCCTGCGGCTCTTCGCTTGCTCCGGTCAATCTGCTTTTGTCGCAGGAAAACCGCAGCCGATCGGTGGTCCTGATGCGGCCGGGAATCTTAAGCACCAAGCGGTTTGACCTGGTGATTATGCCGCGGCATGATAAATTCATTAAGCGCAAGAATATCGTTTGTACTGAGGGAGCGCTCAATCTGATCAATGATGCTTATTTGGGCGAGCAATCCGCAAGGCTGGTGGGTAGCTCGGGAAGCAATCTTAAAAACAAAGATTTGTATATCGGTTTCCTGGTCGGCGGAGACAGTAAATATTATACCTTAAACCAGGATTTAGTGCGCGGGGCTATCCGGCAGGTAAAGAGAGTTGCCGAGAAAATAGATGCGCAATTACTGATCACGACTTCCCGCCGCAGTTCTAAAGCGATAGAAGATATCGTTAAAGAGGAATGTGGTGGTTTCCCGCGGACAAAACTTTTAATAGTGGCTAATGAAAAAAATATCCCCGAAGCGATCGGCGGAATATTGGGACTAAGCACCTTTGTTGTTTCTTCTCCGGAGAGCATCTCGATGATTTCGGAAGCGGTAAACAGCAGGGCGTATGTGCTAGTTTTCAAGAATCCGGGTTTAAGCAAGAAGCACCAGCGGTTCCTGCGTCACTTTGCCGAAAGAAAATATATCAGCTTAGTTCAGGCTAACGATACAGCAGCCGCAATGGAAAAGCTCTGGCAGGAGAAGCTGCAGAGGAGCCATCCAAAAGATAACGCGGTTATCACGGAGGCAATCAGAAGATTGGTATGAACGTCTTACAAATTCTCCCAGAGTTGCAGGTCGGAGGTGTGGAGACCGGAACATTGGATCTGGCGCGCTATCTTGTAAAGTACGGACACAAGGCAGTGGTAGTCTCTAGCGGAGGCCAGCTGGTAAATGAGCTGACTTCTTCGGGCGCCATCCACTATCAGCTGCCGGTGCACAAGAAATCAATCTTTACCATTATAAAGCTTATTCCGAAGCTCGCAGAGATCATCAGGAAAGAAGATATCGATATCGTGCATGCCCGCTCCCGCGTTCCTGCCTGGATCGCCTATTTTGCCTGCCGCAGGACCAGGGCAGTATTTATCAGCACCTGTCATGGCTATTATCGCAAGCATCCTTTTAGTTATCCGATGGGCTGGGCAAAGCGGGTCATCGTCTTAAGCAATGTCATCGCCCGGCACATGATCGATGATTTCGGCGTGCCGGTTGAGCGGGTGCGCCTGGTGCCGCGCAGCGTAGACCTGGAGAAGTTTAAATATCTAAGCCCGGACAAAAAAAGAAAGGCCGAGTTTAACGTAGGCATTATCGGCAGGATCACCCGTTTAAAGGGCCACTTGGACTTTATCAAGGCTATGGCGCGTCTTGCCCGCAGCGTGCCGAGTCTAAAGATCTGGATTGTAGGCGATACGCCTTCCGGGCGCCAGGCATACAAAGAAGAGCTGCAGGTTCTGGTGCGCAGGCTCGGGCTTGGCCATTGCACGGAATTCCTCGGGACACAGCGGGATATCCCGGCGATACTGGCCAATCTGGATCTGGTGGTGCTTGCCACCACTACGCATGAGGCATTCGGCCGCGTCATCATTGAGGCGCAGGCCGCGGGTGTACCGGTGGTGGCGACAGAGGTAGGAGGAGTGGTAGATATAATTGAGCACGCTAAGACCGGTTTGCTGGTGCCGCCATCAGACCCAGCCGGCATTGCCGACGCGGCTTTAAAGATTTACAAGGATAAAGAACTGGCAGCTATGCTTGCGCAGAATGCCTATAAAAAAGTAAAGGAAAAGTATAACCTGGAGCTGATGATTAAAAATACCCTTGATGTATATAAGGACGCGCTGGCTAATTTCAATATCCTTATTATCAAGTTTGGTTCTTTAGGCGATGTCATACTTTCTACGGCAGCGATCAGGGCCATCCGTGAGAAATTTCCCCGCAGCTACAAGATCACATTTATTGTCGGGGAAGAGTCAAAAGAGCTTCTGCTGCGCTGTCCTTACATCGATGAGCTGATGGTGGTTAATTTAAAGAACAAGGACAAAGGGCTTAAGGGGCTTTTAGCATGGGGGCGCCTGCTTCGCCAGAAAAACTTTGATATAGTCATCGATCTGCAGAATAATCGCAAGAGCCATCTGCTTAGCTTTTTATCTTTGTGCGCTAACCGTTACGGTTACGATAATAAAAAATTAGGTTTTTTGCTTAACCACCGCATCAAAGACGAAAAACCGCCGATCGATCCGGTGACACATCAATTCAGGATATTGCGGATGTTGGGCATAGAGCTTAAGGATAGTCATTTGGAACTTTGGCCGAATCAGGAGGACCGGGAGTATGTTGAGAATCTGCTTAGCTCTCAGTGGCTCAGCGCCCATCAGAAGATCGTCGGCATCAATATCAGCGCAAGTCAGCGCTGGGAAACAAAAGTCTGGCCTATGCCGCGTCTGGTAAAATTATGCGAGGATCTAAGCAGCAGGGATATGCGCATAGTCCTTACGGGGATAGAAAAGGATATTCCCGCGGCAGCTGCATTGCTTAATATGGTCAAGAACGCCAAGCTCATTAATGCCTGCGGGAAAACTACGGTCAATCAGCTGGCCTGTCTGATTAAGCACTGCGCGGTATACATTTGCGCGGATTCATCGCCGCTGCATATCGCCGCGGCAATGGGCACGCCTTTTGTAGCGCTTTTCGGGCCTACCGACGCGCGCAGGCACCTTCCGCCGTCAAAGAATGGTGTCTTATTGCAGAAAGAGATGCCTTGCAGCCCATGTTACAAACCGAAGTGTAAGAGTGTTAAATGCATGGAATCGATAACGACGGAGGAAGTGCTGGCGGCGGTAGATAGCTTATTAAATTTAAAGGTTAAGGTATAAAATTCTCCCGACGCTCGCTAGAGGCGAGGTCGGGATCCCGCCTAGAACTAATTGGGTAGCGGGAAAAATAAGGTCTAATTTTAAAATTTAAATTTTTAATTTGCTTTGAATTTTGAGTTTTAGACTTTGAATTTTACTTATATGAATATTCTATTTATTACCAATCACCTGAACATCGGCGGTATCACCAGCTACGTCTACACTCTGGCAACCGGCCTGATAAAGAACGGCCATACGGTTTATCTTGCTTCCGGAGGCGGAGAGCTGCTTGAGCGCTTTAGCGCCGCAGGCGTTGGCTATCTGCCTATTCCGATCAAAACAAAGAAAGAGCTGAATCCCAGGATACTTTTCTGCAAATGGATCCTGGAAAAAAAGATAAAACAAAATAATATCGATATCATTCACAGCCACAGCCGTACCACGCAGGTTTTAGGCGCGCTACTTGCGCGCAGCACAGGCGTTGCGTATGTATCAACCTGCCACGGGTTCTTTAAAAACAGGTTTTTACGCCGGCTCTTTCCGTGCTGGGGCAGCAGGGTGATCGCTATCAGCCAGCAGGTAAAACAGCACTTGATAGATGATTTTAAGGTAGATGAAAAAAATATCGTGGTGGTCCATAATGGCATAAATGTTAATAAATTCAAAATTCTCCCGCTAAACGACGATAAGGGAGGGCGGGATCCCGCCCTGAATCAAATGAATAGCGGGAATAATCCAAAATCAAAAGAAATTGCAAAAATTGATCTAGGGCTAAGGCAGGAGCCTGTGATCGGCATTGTGGCCAGGCTTTCCGATGTCAAGGGGCATAAATACCTGATCATGGCTATGCCGTATGTTTTACAGGAATTTCCACAGGCGCAGCTATTGATTGCCGGTGAGGGCAAAGAAAGAGATAGTTTAAAAAAGCAGGTTGTCCAGCTTGGGATTTCCGGAAATGTTATTTTTGCGCCGCAGGCCGAGGGAACTCAATCGGTGCTTTCGGCTATGGATGTATTTGTGATGCCCTCGCTTCATGAGGGGTTGGGTCTGGCTCTTATGGAAGCAATGGCCAGTGGCCTGGCAGTAGTCGGCTCGGATATAGGTGGGATAAAAACACTGATCAAGGATGGTGTAACCGGATTACTTGTCCCGGCTGCCGATCCCAAAGCACTGGCAGGCGCTATTGTAAAAATACTTAAAGATAAACCTGCTGCTGAAAGGCTCGGCCAGGCAGCCCAGATTTTTATCGCCGCGAATTTTTCCCAGGAAAAAATGGTCAAAGAAACAGAAGGGGTCTACGAAGAATGTCTTACTTTAAAAAGATAGCCTTTGCTTTAGGCCTGGTAATCCTCTCGGCTATCGCAATCGGGATAGCAGTTATTAGGCCGCACTATACGGTTCCTATATTGATGTATCATTCGGTCAGGCCGGATGCTTTGCCTGAAAACAGATTAACCGTATCGACCGCAACCTTTGAAAAACAGATGCGTTTTTTGGTAGCTGACCGGTATAACGTAGTTCCGCTGGAAGAAATCGCCGGACTCTTGAGTCAGAAGAAGCGCATTCCGGCCAAAACGGTGGCCATAACTTTTGATGACGGCTACATAGATAACTATACTTACGCCTATCCTATATTGAAAAAATATAATCTTCCTGCTACGATATTTATAATCGTACAGGAGGTCGGCCGGAGACAAAATGACCGGTTGTCCTGGGACCAGATCTTAGAGATGCAGCGCTGTGGTTTTATCAGCTTTGGCAGCCATGCCATAGGTGCGGATCCTTTATTTAAGATGAAGACTAAAGAAGCACTTTATGCGCAGATCTTTGATTCCAAGAAGATGTTGGAGGAAAAGCTCGGCCGGCCGGTTAGCGCCTTTAGCTATCCCGAAGGGATGTTTACCGAGGAGATAAAACAGCTGGTAAAAGATGCCGGTTATAAGCTTGCTGTGGCAACTAATCCGGGAAGAAAATCTTCCGATAGCGATATTTATGCCTTAAAGCGGATGCGTATTGCTTCCAGTGCGGATAACCTCCTGGTTTTCTGGGCGCAGGCAAGCGGTTATTACACTTCTTTTAAGGAGTATAAGCGTAAAAAATGAGCCAAGAGCACAAAAGAATACTCATCTTTAATGTGAACTGGCTGGGAGACGTGCTTTTTTCTACGGCCGCGATAAGAAATATCCGTAGAAATTTCCCCGCAAGCTTTATTGCCTGCGTCATACCCAGCCGTTGTTATCAGATCCTAAAAGGCAATCCCCACCTAGATGAGGTGATCATCTTTGACGAAAAAGACCGGCATAAGGGGGTTTTCTCAAAACTGGGTTTTGTAAAGCTTTTAAAGAGTAAGGATTTTGATATGGCCTTCCTTTTGCACCGATCTTTCAGCCGCGCGCTCATCTGCCGGCTTGCGGACATCCCTGAGCGCTACGGACATTACACGCGTAAGCGGGGATTTCTTTTAACCAAGAAGATCAACGCTCCTAAGCGCGACGCTATGCACCGCATCGATTATTACCTGCATATTTTAGAGAAGTCAGGGCTTAAGATCGAGGATAGGTACCTGGAATTCTTTTTCACGCAAGATGATGAGCGCTTCGTGCAGGATTTTCTGCAGAAACACGGAGTAAAAAACGGCGATTTCCTCGTCGGCCTAAATCCCGGAGGAAACTGGCTGCCGAAACGCTGGCCAAAGAGCCATTGGGCCGAGCTGGCAGACAGCCTTATTGAGCGGCGCAAAGCCAAGGTCATCATTACCGGAAGTCTTTCTGATATGACCCTTGTCGGTGAGATCAGAAACTCCATGAAGGAGAAGCCGATCTTTGCCTGCGGTGTATTGAACTTAAAGCAGCTGGGCGCTTTATGCAAAAAGCTTGATGTCTTTGTCACTGCCGATACCGGGCCGCTGCATATCGCCAATGCCGTTGGCGCCAAAAAGATCATTTCTTTGTTCGGTCCGACCTCTCCGCATATCACCGGACCTTTTCCCAGCAAGAACGCGGTGGTGTTGCAGAAAGATACGGGGTGCGTCATCCCCTGTTACCAGGTGCATTGCCAGGACAATCGCTGTATGAAGGCGATCACTCCCGAGGAAGTGCTCAGCCACATAGAAAATTAGGCAGATGGATAACCAGGTCAATAAAATACTTTTCATTACCTTAAGCAATATCGGCGATTGTATTCTGACCATGCCGGTACTGGATTCACTGCGGTCATTGTTTCCGCATGCTTCTGTTACGGTCATGGTCGGGCCGCGGCCAAAAGAGCTTTTCCAGAATAATCCGGCGGTACAGCGGATTATTGTTTATGAGAAGCGCGCTACGCTAGGGCAGAAACGGAGGCTGTTCGCTGAATTAAAAAGAGAAAGGTTCGATCTGATCATTGATTTACGCAATACCTTATTCGGCGCTTTCTTACCCGCGCCTTGCAAGACCCCGTTCTTTTTAACAGTTCCCAGAAATATCAGGCATATGCGGGATAGGCATCTGTATCGGGCGCAGGCAGCACTTCGCACAATCAATAAAGAGCTGCCGCTGGTTTCCAATAGATCTTCTCTGGCAATTGACCCGAAGGATGAAGTTTACATCGATGACATATTAAAAGAAAATAAGCTAAGTCGGCTTGATAAGATAATCATCCTTGCCCCGGGAGCGCGGAGTACGACTAAACGCTGGCCCACTGAAAAGTTTATTCAGCTTACCCGGGAACTGTTGAGCCGGGGATATAAAGTCATGCTTGTAGGCGATAAGGCGGATGCCCAGATAGCAGACTATATGCAGGCGCAAGGGATTTTCGGTATCGTCAATATGTGCGCAAAGACTACCCTTGCGCAGTTGGCAGTATTATTAGAAAAGGCCTCATTGGTCATCACTAATGACAGTGCGGTGTTGCATCTTGCCAGTTATTGCGGTATTGCGCTGGTGGCTTTATTCGGGCCCACAGATGATACGAAATATGCCCCCTGGTCCCCACGCTGCGCAGTAGTCAAAAAAGATATTTTCTGCAGGCCGTGCGCAAAGGCGCAGTGCCGGTTTAAGACGCTGGCATGTCTACAGATGATAAAAGTAGAAGATGTATTAAGACAAGTGGATGATTTGATAAATTCAAAGTCTAAAGTTGTCCCGCCAAGCGATATTATTGGAGGGCGGGATCCCGCCTTAAATAGAATGAGCAGCGGGAAAAATTCAAAGCAAATTCAAAGCCAAAAGGTCAAAGAAGACTATAAAAGAATACTTATTGTGCGTACGGACCGCATCGGAGACGTGCTGCTTTCCACCCCGGTAATTAAGGTGTTGCGTGATGCCTACCCAAGCGCATATATCGCCATGATGGTGGCTCCGTATGCCAAGGATATCGTTGAGGGAAATCCCTGTTTGGATGAGATCATTGTCTACGATAAAGAGGGAAAACATAAAAGCTGGTGGCGCTCGATGAAGTTTGCGCGCAATCTTAAGAAGAAGAAATTTGACATCGCCTTTATTCTGCATCCGACTAACCGTGTTCACTTGGTGACCTTCTTTGCCAGAATCAGGCAACGGGTGGGTTATGACCGTAAATTCGGATTCCTTCTGACCGACCGGCTTGCGCATAACAAGCAGCTGGGCCAGAAGCACGAGGCAGAATATAATTTTGATCTCTTGCGGCATGTCGGGATTCAGCCGCAGGAAAAGGTATTATTTATGCCGCTGCGTCAGGATGCCGAAGCTTGGATAGAAGATCTGTTAAAACGTGAAGGCGTAGCACAAACCGATAAATTGGTGGCTATTCATCCAGGAGCAAGCTGCCCTTCGAAAATCTGGCCGAATCAGCGTTTCGCACAAGTCGCTGACAGGCTGGCTGAGAAATACGGCTACCGGGTTTTTGTTATTGCCGGACCAAAAGATATCGCTTTGGCAGAGCAGGTGGTTAAGCATATGCATAATCGCGCCATTAATCTCGCGGGTAAGACTTCAGTAAGCCAGTTAGCCAGTCTTCTGAAGCGCTGTAGGCTTTTTATTTCCAATGATTCCGGCCCGGTGCATCTTGCTTCGGCAATGGGTACGCCGGTTGTCTCCATATTCGGCAGGAACCAGGCGGGCTTAAGCCCGAAACGCTGGGGCCCGCTGGGAACCAAGGATAGATTTCTGCATAAGCAGATAGGCTGTATCGAGTGCCTTGCGCATAACTGTCGCAAGGAATTCGCCTGCCTTAGGTCAATACAGGTAGATGATGTTATTGGCGCGGTTGAATCCATATGGAATAGCCGGGAGGAATAAAACTAATGAAAAAACGCAGTTTTCAGGCCAAGCTTACGATATTATTTGTTTCTGTACTGATTTCCCTTCTGACCATCACCATGTTTTTTGTTTTAAGAAGGGCGCTGATCTTTCAGAAGGCGGAATTGCGCGCTACCATCCTGGGCGCGGCGCGCTGGATGAGCCGCTCTATCGATGCGGATAAACTTGTTACCATCAGGCCGGAGCAGGAAAGCGAGAAAACGGAGGTCTTTAAGGAGATACGGACACAGCTGCTTAAATTTAAGAGCTTCAGCCCTTTCATCGATAGCATTTATACGATGGTGAAATCAGATAAAGAGAATATCTGGTTGTTCCTGGTGGATTCTGGTGACAAAAGAAAGGCTTTTGCCCGCTGCGGTGAGGCCTACGATGTTTCAGATGCTCCGGATATGAAGGTTGCTTTTCAGCGCCCCAGCGTTGACCGGGAGCTCACTACCGATAAATGGGGCATTTTTCTTTCTAGTTACGCGCCGATCTACAACAAGGATGGACAGGCGGTCGCGATCATCGCCATCGATGTGCGGGCGGACTCTATTAAGCAGATGCAATTTTTGTTAGCCATGAGATTCTTGTTTATTTTGGCCTTCGGGATTATACTTTCGATTATTTTAGGGTGGTTCTTTGCAAAAAGCATAACCGAACCTATCAACCGGTTGATGCTTGGAGTCAGGGAATTAGGAAAAGGTAACCTTAACTATAAAGTGGATCTACATACTAAGGATGAGCTGGAAGAGCTGGCCGGAGCTTTTAATAAAATGAGCGACGATCTGAGGCTTGAGAAAAAGAAATTAGGCCAGACATATATTGAGACGATCAAGTCATTAGTAAGGGCCCTGGAAGCCAAGGATCTTTATACCAGCGGCCACTCCGAGCGGGTGGCGGCATATGCCATAAATATCGCTAAACGTTTAGGCCTTCCGGAAAAAGATATCAAGCTGCTTGAGGAAGTAAGTATACTGCATGACATCGGAAAGATCGGGATGCCCGAGAACATCCTTAGCAAGGATGGCCCGCTGTCAAAGGAGGAGATGGATGTGGTCAAGCAGCATCCTAAGGTCGGAGAGGACATATTAAAGCCCATTGAATTCCTAGGACCGGGCTTAAGCGCAGTCAGCGACCATCATGAACGCCAGGATGGCACCGGATATCCGCGCGGGCTTAGAGTAGGGCAGATCTCTATTTTTGCCGCTATCGCAGCTGTTGCTGACTCCTATGACGCGATGACTTCTGACCGGCCGTACCGTAAGGCGCTTAGCAAAGAAGAGGCGATCGCCATCCTCGAGAAAAATAAAGAAAAGCAATTTAACCGTCAGGCTGTCGATGCCCTGATTGAATATTTAAGATCTATTCCTTAAGAGCTTATGTCCGTATTAGAAGGCCCTGAATTTTACATTTCCAAGCGTGTCGGCAGGGCGATCATGGATTACAAGATGCTCTCTGATGGAGACAGGATCGCTGTAGCGGTCTCCGGAGGCAAGGACAGCCTTACGCTGTTGCAGGTTTTAAATGATCGTCGTCGTTTTGTGCCGATTAAGTACGATATCTTTGCCGTGCATATTGACCTAGGGTATCCGCGCTCGGTTGCCAAAGATTTAGAGAAGTATTTTAAAAAAATCGGCGTCTCCTATCATATTGAGAAAGTAGATGTACTGAAGAAAACGAAGAAAAGCGATATTAATTGTTTTTGGTGTTCCTGGAACAGGAGGAAGGCGCTCTTTGAGGTGGCCAAGCGTTTTGGCTGCACTAAGGTTGCCCTTGGGCACCATAAGGATGATATCGTGGAAACGATTTTATTGAACTTGTTCTTTCAGGGAGAGATCTCGGCCATGGCGCCGAAGCAGGAGCTTTTTAAGGGTGCGATTACGCTTATTCGCCCCCTTGCTTATGTAGAGGAATGCTTGATTAAGCGTTTTGTCAGAAAAGCAGGTCTGCCGCAACAAACATGCCGTTGTCCGAATTCCATTACCTCAAACCGGGCTAAAATGGGATCGATCATCCGGGATATTGAGCGGATCTGCCCTGAAGTCAAGACCAACATTTTTAAAAGCGTCAAGCGGATAAAGCAGGATTATTTACTTTAACAACCCCGTCGAGGATGTTATAATAAGCCTATGATCTGGATTCTAGTAGCGTTATTCATAATCTTTGCGATCGTCATCATCGCGCTTGTTTTAAAGATCTCCTCACAAGTCAGCGACCGCCTCAATCAGATGAACCAGACCCTCCAGGAGGCGCACAAAATAATCGGACAAAACTTAAGCAGCGCAACCTCAGTCTTTGGCAATGTCAACCAGCAGCTGGGCAGGCTCCAGGAGACAAATCAGCAGATCATTGATATCAGCAAAGACATCTCCAGCCTTCAGGAACTGCTGCGGGCCCCGAAATTCCGCGGCTCGATGGGAGAGTCGCTTTTGGAAAATCTTCTTTCCCAGGTCTTGCCTAAAGAACATTACGCCATGCAATACCGTTTTAGGTCCGGGGATGCGGTGGATGCGGTAGTAAGGCTAGGCGAGCGCCTGGTTCCGGTGGACGCCAAATTCAGCCTTGAGAATTTTCAGAAGATGCAGGAGACCGCGGATGATGCGACAAAGAGCGTGCATCGCAAGAAATTCATACAGGATGTCAAAAACCGCATTGATGAAATCGCCGAAAAGTACATTCTTCCCCAGGAGAATACCTATGATTTCGCACTGATGTATATTCCGGCGGAGAATGTCTATTATGAAGTGGCGATCAAAGAGGACCTTTTTTCCTACGGCATCAATAAGAAAGTCATACCGGTTTCCCCCAATACTTTTTATGCCTATCTGCAGGTGATCTGCCTGGGACTTAAGGGCCTGAAAATCGAGGAGAACGCTAAGGTGATCCTCAAGAGCCTAAGCGCGCTTACGGTAGAGATAAATAAATTCAAGGATGATTTTAATACGCTGGGCAGCCACCTGGGAAATGCCAATACTAAATACGCGGAAGCGCAGAAACGTCTGGATAAGTTCCAGGATAAACTCACCACCATTCAGGATACCAAGCAGATAGAGGAACAGAAGTTATGATTCAGGGCGATACCGCCAGAGGCAGCCATTCCGGGGTTGCGGCAGTGCTTTCTTTTGTTTTCAGCGGCCTGGGCCAGCTCTATAACGGCCAGATCTTTAAGGGCCTACTTATTATTTTTTTCTGCGTTATCAGCATCCTCGTTTTACTTATCGGCAGCATCCTGATCGGCCTGTGGCTGTTAGGGAAAGTCTTTTCTCTGAAAGTACTTCTTTTCGGTGGTCTTTTAAGCGTTGTCGGCCTTATCGCTAGCTGTATCATCGCAATATTCAGTATCGTAGATGCGTATCGCACTGCCGCAAAACAATGACTTTAACTGTGCGCGTTATTCCCAAGGCCAGTAGAAACCTGGTAAAAAAACAAGAAGACGGTATAAAGGTGTATGTGACCAAGCCTGCCCATGATGGCCTGGCTAACCGGCAGGTAATCGCGCTCTTGGCGGAATATTTTAAGGTGAAGATTTATCAGGTCAGGATAATCTCAGGCGAGAAATCGAGAAATAAGATTGTAGAGGTTTCGGGTGTATAACGATATGTTGCTGTGTCGTCCGCAAGATGCTTTGCCGGCAGAAAAGAGAGTCGTTATCGCGTCCTTTAGCAGGCGCCAGCATAACAATATGTCTTTGCATTACGGTGATACGCAGAATGCCCTGCGTAACCGTATCAATTTTCTTGAGCCGTTGGGGATTGACTATCGTTTGCTTGTCTGCGCCAAGCAGGTGCACTCCGGTTCTATCCGCATAGTAAGCCAGGCAGATAAAGGCAGCGGAGCCCTTTCCTATGAGAGCGCAATCGCGGATACGGATGCCTTTATCACGGATAAATCCGGCTTGCCGCTGGCAATCTTTACCGCTGATTGCCTGTCTGTTTTTGTGTATGATCCGCACGCCCCTGCCATCGGCCTGGTGCACGCCGGGTGGCGAAGCAGTAAGGAAAGGATACTTTTTAAGACCATAGCTCTTATGAAAGAGAGATTCAATACTGACCCTCGGCGTATCTGCGTGGCTTTCGGCCCTGCGATACGGGAATGCTGTTATGAAGTGGGCGCAGATTTTAATGATTATTTTCCCGGAGCGGTGCAGCAGAGGGGCCGCGCCTATTATCTGGATTTGATCCGGGTAAACAAACTGCAGGCGTTGGAAGCCGGGGTGCAGGAAGCGCTGATTACTGATTCGGGTATCTGCACCTGCTGCCGCAATGAAGATTTATTTTCCTACCGCAAAGAAGGAAAGTCCTGCGGCAGGATGATGTCGGTGGTGATGCTTACTTAATCTTTTCCATGCTGGATAAACAGATCAAAAGTTTTATTCAAAGCAGCTTTCGGGAAAGAAGAGTAGCCTGTTTAACCGGAGCGGGGATCTCCAGCGAGAGCGGCATCCCTACGTTTCGCGGCAAAGACGGGTTATGGCAGAAGTATGACCCTCAGACTTACGCTACTGCTGACGGACTTCTTTCGCTCTTGAGGGATGCGCCTCATGAGCTGGTTAATTTTATTACTGATTTCTATGCTGTGCTGCTGAAGGCCCGACCTAATTCGGCGCATGATAGCCTGGCCTTGTTAGAAAAAGAAGGGGTGATCAGCAGCGTGATAACTCAGAACATCGACAATCTGCATCAGGAAGCGGGCAGCCGTAATATCATCGAGCTGCACGGCAATGCCTTTAGGATAATCTGCTCGGGATGCGGCCGGGCCATCCTTCTGGAAAGAGAAAGGCTTAAGGAGTTCACGCATTCATTGGCTGCCTCCAGGGATTCGTATCGAAAACTGCTCAAGGTGTTAAGCCGTTATTTTCCCCGCTGCGGTTGCGGCAGCCGCTGCCGTATCGATATTATTTTGTTCGGCGAGACGCTGCCTGAAGATGAATTGTCGCGCGCATATCAGGAAGTTGAGAAATGCGATGTTTTATTGGTTATCGGTAGTTCTCTCGCGGTTTATCCTGCCGCGGGCATCCCGCTCTACGCCAAGGAGAAGGGAGCGACCGTCATCGAGGTCAATAACGAACCTTCGGCCTGGAG
>CAYGZJ010000010.1:0-18941 GCA_964354335.1 uncultured Planctomycetales bacterium
CTAAATGAAATAAAGAAGATAACCTCTAAGCCGATTTGCGTGGGTTTTGGCGTCTCTACACCTGAGCAGGTAAAAAACGTTGCAAAGGCGAGCGACGGGGTGATCGTGGGAAGCGCGATCGTTAAAAGGATCAAAGAGAATATCGGCCGGGAAGATCTGGTAAAAAGAGTCAGCAGGTTCGTTAAGAAAATAAATAGAACCTAAGTATAAAGTCTAAAACTCAAAATTCAAAACAAGTTTAAAATTAAAATTTTAAAACGTTTCAAATTTTGTCCTTTAGACTTTAAATTTGTTTTGAATTTTTTACTTAATTCTTTGAACTTATCCATATGTATAAGAAAATAGTACTCAATAACGGTTTAAAAGTAATCAGTCACCGTATGTCCGACCGGCAATCCCTTTCCTTAGGCATCTGGATCAATGTCGGCGGAAGGTATGAGACACCCGATAATAAAGGTATTTCCCATTATCTTGAGCATCTTCTTTTTAAGGGCAGCAAGAAATACTCCTGCCGCAGGATCAAGGAGTCAATCGAAGGCAAGGGCGGTTCTTTGAACGGTTTTACTGCTGAGGAACTCACCTGTTTTCTGGTTAAGATGCCTTCGCGCTATCTTGGTTTAGCCGCGGATATCCTTTCTGACATGGTCCTTAATCCATCGCTGCCGGCTCTGGAGGTCAAAAAAGAAAAAACCGTCATCCTTGAAGAAATAAAGATGTATAAAGACCAGCCGCAAAGTTATGTCTATGAGCTGTTGGATGAGCTTTTGTGGCCCAGGCAGGCGCTGGGTGCGCCGATCATCGGCTCAGAGGAGTCTGTAAGCGCAATCGGCAGAGAGGATCTTGCCTCTTTTAAGGAGCGATGTTACACTCCCGCTAATATCGTGGTCAGCGCCGCCGGCGCACTTGACCATGATGTGCTTTTGCGGGAAGTGAGTAAGAAATTCGCTCACCTGCCGAAGGCAGAGCGTAACACTTTTCTGAAAGCCAGAGAAGACCAGGTTAAGCCGCAGCTGAAGGTCTTTGACAAGGATACCGAGCAGACACATATGGCCATGGGCTTCTGCGCCTTTAAGCGCGATCATCCGCTGCGCCATGCTTCGGCGATCCTGCATATTATCATGGGCGCTAACATGTCCAGCCGCCTGTTTAATGAGGTGCGCGAGAAGCGCGGCCTTGCCTATGAGATCGGCACGCATATTAAGCGCCTGCACGATACCGGCTCATTTATTGTGCACGCGGGTACTGATAATCAGAAGGTGACGGATGCCCTTACGCTTATCTTGAAGGAACTTGCCAAAGTCAAGACGCGCTTAGTCAGTACTGATGAGTTCAGGCGGGCAAAGGAATTTTATCAGGGCCAGCTGATGCTTGCTCTTGAAGATACCCTCGACCATATGTTTTGGATCGGAGAAAGTACCGCCACTCTGGATAGGACCTATTCTTTGGAGGAAATAATCTCTGAAGTAGAGAAGGTGACCAGGCAGGATGTGCAGCTGGCTGCCCAGACCATTTTTACCGACGGTAACCTGAATCTTGCCCTTATCGGTCCGTTAAAGAAAAAAGAAGAGAAGCTTAAAAAATACCTTCATATCGAATAGCCCCTTACTATGCCGCATTTGTTTATCCTTATACTGGTAATACTTCTGGCCATCGCCTCGTTTTTTCTCTCCGCATCTGAAACCGCGGTGATCGGATTAAGTAAGATCCGCCTGCGCCATATGCTTTCGCAGGGGGTCAAGGGAGCGCAGCATGTCCAGAATATTGTCAACAAGCTCGATAAGTTCATCGCCGCTATCTTAATCGGGAACAACCTGGTTAATATCGCCATTTCCGCTATTATTACGGCATTATGCGTGCCGGTTTTCGGATTTAACTGGGGAGTTACCATCGCGACATTCGGGACCGCGTTCTTTGTCCTGGTCTTCTGCGAGATCACCCCGAAGATCCTGGCTACAAAGCATAGCGAGAAGATTTCGCTTTTTATCGCTCCCATCATGGAGGTGGTGATAACGCTCTTTGATTTCTCCATCAGCTTTTTTATCAATATCAGCAATTTTCTGCTGAAGATCATTGGCGTTGGCCCGACGAAGCGCTCCCCGCTGGTTACCGAAGAAGAGCTTCGCCTGATGATCGAGGTGGGTAAGGAAGAAGGGGTCTTAAGTGATGAAGAGCGCAGGATGCTGCATAAGATCTTTGAATTCGGAGATATCAAGGCCGGTCAGGTGATGGTTCCGAAGGAGAAAATTGTCGCTATCAATATTAATTTCTCATCCGAAGACCTTTTTAACGTTTTTGTGGAGCAGGGCCACGCCCGCCTGCCGGTCTATAGCGGCAGCGTCGACAATATCGTGGGGGTGATCTACGCCCGCGACCTGCTTTATATCATGCGCGACAAGGGATTGTTCCTTCTGCAGGACCTTATGCATGCCCCGTATCATGTTTTACCCTCTATGCGCGTGAATGAACTGCTGCGCAAATTTCAGGCGGATAAGATCCAGATCGCTATCGTGGCTGATGAGAAGAAAAAGACCTTAGGCATGGTGACCTTGGAAGATCTGGTTGAAGAGATCGTAGGCGAGATCGAAGAGGATCACAATCACCGAGTAAATAAAAATTGACGCCACCGGTTTTGTGTGTATAATAATAAACAATTTAGTCCCTTCGGGTAGGCAGCTTTGGTCATACTAAAGTGTGGCTGCTCTTGGGCTTGACTGATAAAAGAACCTGTGTTAAGATAAGATGACAATAACAGCAAAAAGGAGGAACAGATGGCAGAAACAGGATATTGCGTAAAATGTAAAGGTAAGAAAGTTATGAAAGATGAGCAGAAAGTCACCATGAAGAACGGCCGCGCAGCTATGAAGGGTAAATGCCCTGATTGCGGAACCGGCATGTACAAGATTTTAGGTAAGAAATAAGCCCTCGAGGTAGTACTGATTGACGCTAAAGGTTTAGCACTACGTATCGTTTCAATTGCCAAGTCGAAGAAAGCGCAGAAGCCGGTAGTCTTGAACATGCAGCATGTTTCGGGTTTCTGCGATTACTTTATCATCGTCAGCGGCACTTCGTTTCGTCAGGTAAACGCCATTGCGCTGGGGATTGATGAAGATTTAGCAAAAGATAAGATAAAGTCTCTCTCTAAGGTCCTCTCCAACGATGAATCTGGTTGGGTAGTTTTGGATTACGTCTCTGTTGTGGTGCACATCTTCTATAAACCGCTGAGAGAGTTTTATTCTTTAGAGCGCCTCTGGGCTGACGCCAAGAAGGTGCGCTTTTCCAGGGCCGCAAAGAGTTGATCATCCTGTCTGGCATCCGGTGAGGATGCCAGACAGGGCTCCTCAATAGAACCCTCTCGCACGACATCGCCACTCAGGCAGTTTTTCACAAACAAAAATGAAAAAAGATATCCAGCAGTCGATTGTTCAGGCCATTGAAGATGCCCTTGCGGATTTAGGCTTAGCCGGGCAATTAGAGCAGGATTTATATCTTGATCTGCCCAGCGACAGCCGCTTTGGCGATCTTGCCACTAATGTCGCATTGCGTTTGAGCAAGGTCACAAAAAAATCCCCGCGCGTTCTTGGCCAGGAAATCGCCGCCTCAATAGAAAAGCAGGTAGCTTTAGGCGAGCTTAAAGAATGCGTCAGGGAGGTAAAGGTCGAAGGCGCAGGTTTTATCAACTTTTATCTTACGGAAAAGTATTTTTACCGGCAGTTGCATGAAGTAATCAGGCACGGCACGCAGGCGTTTAAGATCGACCGGGGAAAGGCGCGGCCGGTGCTGATTGAATTTGTCAGCGCGAATCCTACGGGATCGCTTTCTGTGGCGCATGCGCGCCAGGCTGCGGTAGGAGATTGTTTGGCGAATATCTTTGAATTTTTGGGTTTTAAGGTGCAGCGGGAATATTACCTTAATGATGAGGGTAACCAGATCAATATCCTAGGAGAGTCGGTTAAGCTTCGCCTCAAGGAACTAAAGGGTGAGGCGGTAGAATTTCCGGAAGACCATTACCAGGGTGATTATATTTATGATATCGCGAAAGCCTGGGATGCGGAAAAGAATAAGACCGGTGAAGTCGGTGATTACGCCGCGGGGTATATTCTCGATGGCATCAAGAAAGAGCTGGTTGATTTTGGGATCAGGTTTGACTGCTGGTATTCGCAGAAAGAGCTGCGTTTAAGCGGCAGGATCGAACAGGACCTGGGCGTCTTGCGCGAAAAAAAGTTTTTATACGAGCAGGACGGGGCGCTGTGGTTTAAGTCAACCGAATTCGGGGATGATAAAGACCGCGTGGTGATCAAAAGCGACGGCGCCTATACATACCTTGCTCCGGATATCGCCTACCACCAGGAGAAATACAAACGGGGTTTTCAGTGGCTGATCAATCTCTGGGGCCCGGATCACCACGGATATATCCCGCGTATAAAAGCTTCGGTAGCGGCGTTTGGCCATGACCCGCAGACCCTTTCTGTGATCATCGTGCAATTAGCCACGATTTTCAGGGCGGGAAAAATCGTGCACATGTCTACCCGTAAAGGACAGTATGTGACTCTTAGGGAAGTGCTGGATGAGGTAGGCAGAGATGCCGCGCGTTTCTTTTTCATTATGCGCCGCACCGCCAGCCACCTGGATTTTGATCTGGAAGTCGCCAAGAAGCAGACTCCGGAGAATCCGGTTTACTATGTGCAGTATGCGCATGCGCGTATCTGCAGTATCGTGCGTGCCGCTGGCCTTGAGATCAATAAAGATGTGGATTTATCTGTCCTCAAAGAGAAAGAGGAGATAGCCCTGATCAAAAAGATCCTGTTATTTCCCGCTATTCTTGAAGCTTGCCTTAGCACACTTGACCCGTACATGGTGACTGTTTATCTGCAGGAGCTCGCGGAGACTTTTCATAAGTTTTACGATTTGCATCGCGTCCTTGGCCAGTCTGATGAGTTGACGCAGGCCCGGCTTGCTTTAATTGATGGTACGCGTATTGCCATCGCATCCGGTTTAAGCCTCCTGGGCATTTCTGCGCCGGAGAAGATGTAATCTTTGTATGTCAAGCCACAAGATCCTCAAGATCGCTTCCCACAATACCCGCCTGATCTCGCTTTTTACTAAAGAGCTTGGTATCTCAAAGATCCTCGCTTGCGTTTTAGCTAACCGTAACATTTCCAGCGTTAAAGATGCTCAAAGGTTCCTTAAGCCGGACGCTTTAGATATGCTCGATCCTTTTTCCTTTAAGGGGATGCGGGATGCTGTCGGACTGGTCAAGAAAGCCCACCGTAACAAAGAGCGGGTTATGGTCTTCGGCGACTATGATGCCGATGGGATCACCAGCCTTGCCCTTTTGCAGGGTACGCTTAAGAAGCTGGGCCTGGATGCGATCCATTATATTCCGCATCGGATTAAAGATGGGTATGGTCTTACCGGTAATATCGCGCACACAGCAAAAGAACAAAAAGTAAAATTACTGATCACGGTTGACTGCGGGACAAGTAACCATAAGCAAATAGAAGACCTGAAGCGTCAGGGTATCAGCGTGATCGTCACCGACCATCATGAGCCGGCAGCGGCTGAATTGCCTTGTGCAGATAGTATTATTAATCCTAAGGTTGCGCATTCCGGTTATGCATACCGGGATCTGGCAGGGGTAGGAGTGGCCTATAAGCTCTGTCAGGCAATAAGCGAGAAAAAACTGCTTGAGGATCTGGACTTGGTGGCTTTGGGCACCATCGCGGATAGCGCTCCGCTTACAGGAGAAAATCGCATCTTTGCCAGGGAGGGGTTGTTGCGCCTGCCTAAGACCAGTCGTCCGGGCCTAATGGCGTTGATTGAAAACGCCGGTATCAGCGAGCGCAGATTCACTTCGACATTCGTCAGTTTTATCATTGCCCCGCGCATCAATGCCAGCGGCCGCATGGCTTCGGCGGAATCATCACTGCAGCTGCTTTTGACTGATGATAAAGTTGAGGCGCAGGAACTGGCAAAGGTCCTTGAAGCGCATAACCGCCAGCGTCAAAAAGTCGAAGGCAGGATCATGCAGGAGGCAGAAGAGATCATTAACCGCCAGATCAATTTCAAAGACCATAAGGTCATTGTCATCGCCAAGGAAGACTGGCATCAGGGAGTCCTGGGGATCGTCGCTTCTAAGATCGCGGATAAGTTCTATCGGCCGGCGATAGTGATCTCTTTAAGCGAAGAGTTATGCAAAGGATCTGCCCGTTCTATCAAAAACTTTCATCTGTTTAATGCGCTGCGCGAATGCAGGCAGCACCTTGATTCATTCGGCGGCCACGCGCATGCCGCTGGGCTTTTGATCGCCAAAGACAGTATCGATGATTTCAGGCGCAATATAAATCTGTTGGCGCATGAAAGGATGACGCTGGAGGACCTGCTTCCCGGGCTGGATATCGATATGGAGTTGAAGCTATCGGACTTAAATGAGGAGATAGTGGGGCAGCTGGAGGAATTGGAGCCTTTTGGCCAGGGAAATCCTGAGCCGTTGTTTTACACCAGGAATCTGGTTTTGAAGGCAGAACCCGCGCTTTTAAGCAGAGATACGCTGAAGTTCTGGGTCAGTGACGGTGATATTACTTTTCAGGCGATAGGCTTTGGGATGGGTAGTTTTAAAGAAAGCCTGATGCATGCCGAACGGTTTGATATGGTTTTTACCCCGCGGCTGGATAGCTGGCGGACTGATATATCAGTTTTGCTTGAGGTAAAGGATATTTTCTTCCGGTAGGGGATGTTAAGGTTTAAGCTTTTCGCAGATTGCCTTTTTTGATGCACTTGGCACAGACGTAGACTCTTGCGCGTTTTCCGTCTATGATCAGGGTCATCTTCTGCAGGTTAGGAAGGAACCTGCGCATGGTCCAGCGGGCGATCTTGCTGCCTGTACCGCCTTTGGCTTTATACTGGCCTTTTCGGGCAATGGCTTTTCCGCTTAATTCACCTTTGTTGCATATTGCGCATTTTTTTATCATGGGGGTATCACTCCTGTCCTATAAGTAGTAAAGTATACTTGAAATTAAGTGGTTGTCAAGGTAAAATAAGCAGAATACGAAAGGGCCGATGCTTACGTTAACGGTCGCGATTGCGCCTGCCATCGCCTTAATAATCTATTTTTACCATAAGGATAAATTCGAGAAAGAGCCCTTAAGTCTTTTGGCGAAGGCGTTTCTGGGCGGCTTCGGCATCACTTTATTCGCGTCAATTGTTGAGATCCTTTTGTATGTTGTTTTTAAGCCGGTTTCATTCTTTCCGCTTAAAATATTTTTACGCAGTTTTATTATTGCCGGTTGCGTAGAGGAAGGATCAAAATATTTCATTTTCCGGCAGTTTATATACCGCAATAAAGAGTTTAATGAGCCTTACGATGGCATTCTTTATGCGGTGATGATCTCTCTGGGTTTTGCGACCAGTGAAAATATATTTTCTTTGATGGGCAGTTCTTTTGCATTCGGCCCGCTGGGCATACTGTATGCCGGTTCGATCCGGGCCTTGTTCGCTGTCCCCGGCCATGCTTTTCTCGGTGTGATCATGGGCTATTACCTGGGTTTGGCAAAATTTTCCAGGCCTGACCAAAAGCAGGAACGCAAAAATTTGAATCGGGCGCTTGGTTTTAGCATACTTGCGCACGGACTGCATAATTTTTTTATTTTTACCGGGACCACTGTTGGATTTTTGTCCACCTTTGTTTTGTTTGCTTTTTGCTGGAGCTTCTCTTTAAAGGCGATCAGGATCCAGACAGAAAAATCTGTGTTTAAAAAATAGCCCAATGAAGAGCAAGGTTTATTTTATCGCAGTTAACGAAGCGGAAAACAAAGAGGCAATCGCATTAAAGCTGAATACGCTGCTTAGGGAAAGCAACGTTTTGGATTGCGTGCGACCGGATGATAACGTTGCGGTGAAGATGCATTTTGGGGAAGAAGGTAACACCGGATTTGTCGCTGCGGAATATGTGCGGGTGGTCTGCGAAGATATCGCAAGCCGCAATGCGCAGGCAACCTTAAGCGACACTAACACCCTTTATCGCGGCAGAAGGACTAATAGCGATGATCATCGCGCCATCGCCATTGAGCACGGTTTTAGCGATGAGCTAACTAATGCTAAGCTTGTCATTCCCAATGATAGGGATAAGTCAAATACCGCAGAGGTTTCTATAAATCAGAAGTTCATTAAGACGGCAAAAGTCTGCAATTTATTCCGGCAGGCAGATTGTTTAGTAGGAATTGCGCATTTTAAAGGGCATATTATGACCGGTTTTGGCGGCGCCCTTAAAAACATCGGCATGGGCTGTGCCAGTAGAGAGGGAAAGCTCGCGCAGCATTCGGATGTTTCGCCGATGGTGCACCTGGATAATTGTGTCGGTTGCGGCGCCTGTGAAAAAGTCTGTCCGGTAAAGGCTATTGTAATTATTGAAAAGAAATCGCATATTGATCCTGAAAAATGCATTGGCTGCGCAAGCTGTATAGCCGCCTGTAACTATCATGCGATCGATGTCGATTGGGATGCCGGCGGGGATGTTATTCAGGAGAAGATGATCGAGTACGCAAAAGCGGTCCTGGATGCCAAAATCGGCAAGACTGCTTTTTTAAATTTCGTTCTTAAGATCACCAAGGAATGCGATTGTCTGGCTAAGGATGATCCGCGCATCGCTAGCGATGTGGGGATCCTTGCTTCAGTCGACCCGGTCAGCATAGATAAGGCATCGCTTGATTTGGTGCGGCAGGCCTGCGGCAGGGATATCTTTAAAGAAGTCCACCCGCAGCGAAACGGTATGAAACAGCTGCAGCATGCGGCTGAAATCGGCCTAGGGAATCTTGAATACGAATTAATCCGGCTTACTACTAATTGATTCATTACAAAGGAGCATCAGAATGAAAAAATGTGTAATATTAATAGCAGGTGCGTTGCTGTTGGCGGGGTGCCAGACCTATAAGGTCCAGAAAGGTGTCAAGTCACCCTTTACCAGCGGATACGTGGTTACTTATAGGGGGTTTACAATCCCCGAGTACACGATCGGAGAGGACAATAAGGTCCCCGCTGATCTGGAGTTGGCGCAGGAACGTTTTAAGCGGCGCAAAGAAACCGTTGATTACTATTACATGCAGCTCGGTGATATTAAAAGCTATTTTAATGAGTTTTTTATAAGGCCGATGTCCAGCGTAACCGGAGTAATGACTAGCCCTGTCCGTGTTCCAATTACCGCGTATTATGATCACAAATACGATCGTGACCTTCAATACAGGGCAAAGGTAGACAAGATCGAGGATGAGAAAGATACAAAGGAACAGGCAAAGATAAAAGTGATCAGGGACTATCTGAATAAATATATTCAGGATGATCTGGCATATGAGAAAACATTGCCGCCCCGGACACCAAAGGTATACGCTGAGGCATTCACAAAGCAAGCCGAGAAAGTTCCTGAAACATCCCAGACGGTAGAACCTGTTAGCGAAGAAGCTGCGCAGACTCCTTCTGTTGAGACAGGGCAGGCTCAACAGCCTGTTCAGGAAGAGGTTGCGGTTACGCAAGATAAGCAAGCTCAGGAGTCTGTTTCTCAGCAACCTTCGCAGCAGGAACAGGGGCCTGAGGTTAAAACGCAAGAGGAAGCAGCAGTGGCTTCTGTCAAGGCAAGCGAAGTTCAGCAGCCTATGCAGATAGAGACTGAGAAAACTGAAGAAAAGCCCGCAGAAAGTGTTGCTTCTGAGAAAATAATTACTGAAACTAAACAGGTTCAAGAGCCGCAGATCTTAAAGACAGAAGAGCAGGCAAGCCAGGCACAAGTAACTGCGGCGCAAGAATTGCCGAAAGAGGAAGTAGCAGCAGCGCAAGAGCGGCCAGTCCAGCCAGCTGTTGCTTCAGAGCAGGCTGTTGAGCCTTCGCCAAAAAAAGAGAAGGTTGGTTTCTGGAAGAAGATTAAGAGTAAATTCAGCTCAAAGCCTAAGCCGGTAAAGGAAGAGGTAGTTTCGCCTGCGGCAGAAGAGGTCAAACCAGAGAAGAAACCCAACTTGTGGAATCGGATGTTCGGGCCGAAACCGAAAAAAGAGGAAGTTGCGCCGCAGCCTACGGAGGAGGTTCAGGTAGAAAAGAAACCCGGCCTGTGGCAGCGAATGTTCGGGCCGAAACCAAAGAAAGAAGAAAAGCCAAAAGAATTGCAGATCAAGACCACCGAAGCGCCGACCGCGGTTATCGTCGCTGTACCGAGGAAAGGATACTCTCCGCTACGGGTGAAATTCTCAGGAGGCAGGTCCCGGGCGAAAAAAGGCAGAATCGTTTCTTATCATTGGGAATTCGGAGACGGGGATGTTTCGAAAAAGGAGAGCGCTGTCAATACCTTCTATAGCGGATCTTTTGACCCTAAGGATTTCACCGTTACCTTGACTGTGCAGGATGACAGCGGCAATACCGCTACCACCACGGCGACGATCACGATACTGAATAAATAGCGCTAAATCATGGTAAGGATAGACAAAAAGACATTTGAGCGCGGCTTAAAAGTAGCGGATTCGCAGATGTTTCGCGAAGACAAGATCTGGTCGCGCTATAGCAACGATAAAGTCGATATCGGAGAAACGCTTGCCAGGGTCATCCGCACTCTCTCCGAGGTTTTGCCTCTGACCCGGAAAATCAGGGCGCTTTCCATCGGCTCAAGCAATGAGCCGCAGTTTCGTATCTTGGAAACTGCCTGTAACGGCGGACTATATCTGCTGGATATCGAACAGGGGGCCCTGGATGTCGTCAGGGAACGCATCCGGCGGCAGCGCACCGGGCATGTTTTCACTATCCGCGCGGATTATGATAAGTGTTTTCTTTTCTGTAAGCATTGCATGGATTTCCTCAGAGACCATCTGCATAATCAGAGAATGAACCTGGTAACACTGCACCACTCTTTGTATTATTGTAATGAACATCAATGGCAGTCACTCTACCGTAACCTTTATCGAAACTTAACTGCCCCGGTTGCGGCAATGCATGCGGTATTGATGGCCCGCGCGACAAAAGAGCCCTATACTACCAGCTGGCTGTATGAGCATTTTGTGGGAAAGTTCTTTGGTCAGCATAATACGCAGGATCTGCAGAAGTTTAGGCTCGAGATCGAACATGACCGCGTCTTTAATAAAGCGCAGATTCTGGCAAAAAAGAGCCGCGTGCAGTTCTTTGTAAATGACTTCGAGCAGTTTATGGCGGTAGTCTGGATGATCCTTCTTTATCCGAATGTGCATCGGTACAGCTTAAAACAGCGCGAAGAAATCACTGAATTTATCTATAAACATTTCTGGATACACAAAAGGCCGCTGTGGCAGATACAGGATCACCTGGTGGTTTACCGGGGGCTCCCTTTCAAGGGCCTTATCTAAATGAAACCTGAAAAGAAATATATGCACCTGGCCATACAAGAAGCCAGGAAGAATTTGAAAACTGGTCACGGCGGACCATTCGGCGCATGCATTGTCAGAGACGGCAAAGTGATAGCGCTCGCGCGCAATAAAGTCTTGGTCAGCGATGCCACGGCCCATGCGGAAATAAATGCTATCCGCAGCGCCTCGAGAAAGATCGGGAATTTTGATCTTTCCGGAAGTGTGATCTATTCTACCACCGAGCCATGTCCGATGTGCTTTAGCGCGATACACTGGGCGCGGCTGGAGGCGGTAATCTACGGGACGACGATCGCCGATGTCAAAAAGCTCGGCTTTAATGAGTTGCGGATTTCCAGCAGAAAAATGCAGACAAACGGCAAAAGTGATGTTAGAATATCTTCTGGCTTTTTGCGCGGAGAGTGCCTAAAGCTTTTAAAAGACTGGGACGCATTGCCAGGTAAGAGATTATATTAAGGTTTATTTTAGAAGGAGGAGCCACAGATGAGAAGAATTTTGTTTATTGCGATGTTATCAGTTGTTTTGGCTACCAGTTTAAGTTTTGCCGGATTACAGCCAACCGCTCAGGTCGACAATAATGCCGGGACCTCCGGTATGCCGCCGTATTCCGGGCCGAAGGCCAGGATAGCGGTAGCGGATTTTGATGTAAAAGCCGCAAAGGCAACCGGTGAGATCGGATCCGGTTTACGTGAGATGCTTATCACCGCTCTTATGAACAGCAGCCGATTTTCCGTCCTGGAACGGCAGGCTTTGAAGGCGGTTATGCAGGAGCAGGAGTTAGCTGTTTCCGGGGCAGGCCAGGCAGGCAGCGGTCCGGCCAGGGGTAAGATCAAGACCGCGGATCTATTGATCACTGCCGCGGTGACTGAATTTGAGCCGCAGGCTTCCGGCGGCGGGGCAGGGATCGGCGGCGGCGGATCGATCGGCAGCGGGATCCTGGGAGGGATCATCGGCGGCGCAATGAATAAGGCGCATATGGCCTTAGATGTCCGCATTATCGACACCTCGACATCCGAGGTCTTATCAGCTACCCGTGTCCAGGGATCGGCCTCTGATATTGCCGGCGGCATCGGGATGGGATTTTTCGGCAGCTGGGGATTGGGGGCGGGCTTATCCGGTTATGCCAATACGCCTATGGAGAAAGCTATCCGCGTTTGCATCATCGAGGCGGTAAAATATATAGCTCAAACCGTACCACCTACATTTTATAAGTATTGATCTTTGACTTAACATATTTTTGTAATGTTTTTTCTGACGGTTATTTTGTGAAATTCGGACTGGAATTTTGGAAGCGCTTTCTCGATTGCCCGGAAATACCCTTGATTTATTGCGGTTATAAGGCATATTTAAACTGAGGAGCTCTTTATGCCCGGATCAGATGGTAAAGAAAAAAGAAAATATCCCAGATTCAGCACCAAAATAACCATGGTGCATTCGTCATCTCCTGAGAATAAATCAAGGCAGGATAAGACGCAAAATATCAGCGCTATCGGTATTGGTTTCCTGACTACTGAAGAGCTCCGGCCGGGGACGCACCTTGAAATCTCTCTTATCATGCCGGATAACGGCGAAGAGATACGTGTTAAGGGTGACGTAGCCTGGTCGGTCAAGGTAGCTAATGATAGCTATATGGTCGGAGTAAACCTGAAGGATCCTTCCCTCAAACCCATTCCCATTGTGTTGCGGGCAATCCAGGCACGGTTGTAATCTCTCTGTGTCAATCCTTTATGACAATAGGTACATTTTTTTGCAAAAGGCTACATGCGGCATAAAAAATAGTGATGAATATATTGACTAATGCCGTAAAGTAGAGTATAATATTTGCAATTCACGCGAAGGAGGTGAAACGATTTGGTTTTAGTAAAAGAAAAAAAATCCAAGATTATTGACGAATTCAAAGTGCACGCCAGGGATACTGGGTCTGCAGAGGTGCAGATCGCAATCTTAACCGAGAGGATTAATACCTTAGGAGAACACTTTAAGCAGCACAAGAATGATTTACATTCTCGCCGCGGCTTGCTTTCTCTTGTAGGCAGGCGCCGCAGGCTCCTCGATTATCTCAAGAAAAAAGACGTCAAAAAGTACGAAGAGGTACTGGCGAAATTAAGCTTGAGGAAATAAGTCGTAGTTTAATCCTTAAGAAAGTCACTAAATGAATCATACAATCCAAAAAATCAAGTTTGGAAGAAGCGATTTGGTCATTGAGACCGGTAAAATCGCCAAACAGGCTAACGGTTCTATTACTCTCCAGTACGGCGGGACAGTGGTCTTAGTCACCGCCTGTATGTCTACACGTATCAAAGAGGGCCAGGATTTCTTCCCTTTGACCGTAGAGTACCAGGAGAAAACATATGCTGCCGGCCGTATTCCCGGTGGATTCTTTAAGCGTGAAGGCAGGCCTTCGGAGAGCGAGATCCTGACCGCGCGCCTTATCGACCGTCCTAGCCGTCCGTTATTCCCTAAGGGAATGCTGAATGAAGTCCAGGTCATGGCCATCGTTTTATCCAGCGACGGCGAGAATGACCCGGATATCCTTGCTGTAACCGGCGCTTCGCTTGCGTTATCCATTTCCGACATTCCTTTCAATGGCCCGCTTGCCTGTTGTCGCGTTGTCCGTTTTAATAATGAATTTATTCTCAATCCGACCTACACAGAATTGGAAGCTGCTGAACTGGAAGTTATAGTAGCGGCTAACAGTAAAGGCGTGGTCATGCTTGAGTCCCGCGGAAACGAAATTTCCGAGGAGATTTATCTGGAGGCAGTGCAATTTGGCTATGAGAATCTCAAGCCCCTGCTCCATGTCCAGGAAGAATTTAGGCGCCAGTACGGCAAGCCAAAGGCAGAGGTCAAGCTTAAAAATATCGAACCTGAATTGCAAAAGAAGGTCGAATCTTTAAGTGTTAATAGATTAAAAGAAATTTACAAATTAAGCAGCAAGGAAGAACGCGAGGAGCAGGTAGCTCTGCTTTCTCAAGAGCTGGAAACCCAGCTGGTGGGAGAGACCTGCGCTGCGGAAGAAGTCAGGATGGCATTGGTTGAGGTAGAGCAGGCGCAGGTGCGCAGAAAGATCATCGAGGAGAATATCCGCGATGACGGTCGTGGTTTCAAGGACATTCGACCGATCAGTTGCGAGGTATCGATGCTGCCGCGGACTCACGGTTCAGCGCTTTTTACGCGAGGCCAGACGCAGAGTCTTGCGATTACTACCCTTGGTACCGGTCAGGATGAACAGCTTATCGAGGCGTTGGAAGGGAAGAAATACAAGTCATTCATGCTCCACTATAGTTTTCCGCCGTTTAGCGTTGGTGAAACTAAGCCGGTGCGCGGCCCGGGACGCCGGGAAACCGGGCATGGCGCTTTAGCGGAAAAATCGCTTCTTGCGGTTATGCCTTCCAAGGAAAAGTTTCCCTACACCATCCGTGTCGTTTCAGAAATCTTAGAGTCAAATGGATCATCTAGCATGGCAACCGTATGTGCCGCGACACTGTCGCTTATGGACGCCGGCGTTCCTATAAAAGAGGCTGTCAGCGGTATCGCGTTAGGCCTTGTCAAAGAAGGCGATAAGGAAGTGATCCTGACAGATATCGCAGGGCTTGAGGATCATTTTGGAGACATGGATTTTAAGGTTGCCGGGACAAAAAACGGGATGACTGCGGTGCAGCTTGACCTTAAGATCGACGGTATTTCAATCGATCTGTTAAAGCGCTGCCTTGAGCAGTCAAAGCAGGGACGGATGTTTATCCTTGAGAAAATGAAGGAAGCCCTGGTGGCTCCGCGCGAAGAATTATCAAGCTTCGCTCCGCGTATCGATGTCCTTAAGATCAATACCGAGAAGATCGGCGAGCTTATCGGCCCGGGAGGCAAGATGATCAAGTCGATTATAGCTGCCACCGGAGCGAGTATCGATATTAAGGATGACGGAACCGTGTTGGTCGGTTCCACCGATGGCGCCAAGTCTAATGAAGCAATAAGGATGATCAGGGCGATCACCGATGATGTCGAGGTCGGGCGCATATATACAGGTAAGGTCAAGCGCGTAACCGCGTTTGGCGCTTTCTGCGAGATCGCGCCCAAAAAAGAGGGTCTGGTCCATGTCTCTGAGCTAGCCGAGAAATTCGTCAAGAACGCGGAAGAGGTGGTCAAGGTCGGCGATGAGATCAAGGTCAAGGTCATCGGTATCGATGAACTGGGTAGGATAAATTTAAGCAAGAAGCAGGCGGAACAAAGTAGTTAAAAGTGAAAGAGAAGAGAATCAATGAAGTAAAGGGCGTAATTCTTGTTGCGTTGGGGCTGATGGTGTTAGCCAGCCTTATCCGCTTTGAACGCCTTGACCTGTCGTTTTACACCTCTCATCCTAATATCCCCCCAAAAAATCTATTAGGGATCTTCGGCGCATACTTAGGCGAGATCATCATCTTCTTGTTTGGCAGGCCGGCAAGCTTTGTCCTGCCGGCGCTGGTTATCTTGCTGGGTATCAAATTTTTCCGCCAGGAAACGCCGTATTTAAGTATCCCCAGGATTTTAGGTATTGTTATACTCCTAGTGTCGATCAGCTCACTGATCGGTATGCTTAGTTTTCAGAACCAGACTTTGCGTTTCTACTACGCCGGTTTTAGCGGTTTTAATCTTTCCAATTTCATTACCTCCTATTTTAATCGCTTGGGCGGCCTGATTATTTTCTCCACCTTTGCGCTTCTTTCCTTTGCCTTGGTTACCGAGACTTTACTCTCATCGCTTTTTCTGGCGTCTTTCAAAAAGACAAAGACTTTTTTTTCCGGAGTATCTGCCCTGCGTAAGAAAACTAAAACTACGGCAGTCACGCTAAAGCCCAAGCAGGCCATCCAGCCGGTCAGTAAATCTGTCCCCGAAGATAAGAAGGATTTATCTATGGAGGGGCTGTTAAAGCCGAAGATTTCTATGGCTGACTCAGAGCAGCAGTCGCCTGTTAAGCCCAAGATCCAGATCAAGGCTAAGCCCGCGGACGCTGAACCGAAAGTCAGGCCGCCGGAATTAAAGATCGGCGATTATCATTTGCCATCCATAGATTTACTTGAGGCGCCTCCGCCTTTTGAGGCCCGTCAGATAAAAGAGGACCTGGAGGCGACCGCGCGCATTCTTGAAGATACTCTTGGGGATTATGATATTTCGGCGAAAGTTACGGATATCGAGCGCGGCCCGATGATCACCCGTTTTGAGCTTGATCCTGCCCCGGGAGTAAGATTGAACCGTATCATCGCTTTAAGTGACGATATCGCTTTAGCGATGAAGGCGCAGTCTGTGCGTATCCTCGCTCCCATACCGGGCAAGGACAGAGTCGGCATTGAAGTCCCGAACACGCAAAGCAGCTTTGTTGTCTTAAAAGAAGTGATCGGCTCCGAAGAATTCCAGAAATCAGATTTTAGTCTTGCTATGGCTCTTGGTAAGGACATCACCGGTCAGCCTATTGTCGCCGACCTTGATGAGATGCCGCATCTGTTGATCGCCGGCACTACGGGTTCCGGAAAGACTGTTTGCGTCAATTCTCTGGTCCTTTCTCTTTTGTTTAAGAATTCCCCCAATGATTTGAAATTTGTCATGATCGACCCGAAAATGGTAGAACTGATGCCGTTTAACGGACTGCCGCACCTGTTGTGTCCGGTGGTCACTGACGCCAAGAAGGCATCGGTGGCGCTGAATTGGGCGGTGAATGAAATGGAAGAGCGTTATCAGCTTTTGGCCAAAGCAGGGGCGCGTAATATTGAGGCCTATAACCAAAAGCAGGAGAAACTGCCGTATATTGTGGTCATCATCGATGAGTTTGCCGATCTTATGACTGTCGCCGCCGACCAGATCGAAAACGCGGTGCAGCGGTTGGCGCAACTTTCCCGCGCGGTGGGGATCCATCTGATCCTTGCGACGCAGCGGCCTTCTGTTAATGTCATCACCGGAGTAATCAAGGCCAATTTACCGGCGCGTATTTCTTTTAAGGTGGCCTCCAAAGTAGATTCGCGTACGGTGCTGGATATGAACGGAGCGGATAAGCTCTTGGGCAAAGGCGACATGCTTTTCTTAAAACCCGGAGAGTCAAAGTTAAACCGCATCCAGGGAACGCTGGTCAGTGATAAGGAAATCGAACGGGTAGTCGAATTCATTAAAAAGCAGGGTGACCCGGTATATGATGAGGAGATTCTCAGAGATCAGCAGAAGTCGCACCTTAATACCGGAGATAAAGACGAGGTTTATGATGAGGCGGTGCGCATCATTATGGAGAGTAATCAGGCGTCGGTATCGATACTGCAGCGGCGTATGCGTCTGGGCTATACCCGCGCAGCGCGTATCATAGATATGATGGAGCAGGAGGGCCTGGTCGGTCCATTTGAAGGAAGTAAGCCGCGTAAAATCATCGTTGACAGGGAAGAGTGGCTTAAAGATTTGACGCATGGTCAACTTGAGGGGCAGAGCCAATAAACTATGGAAGCAGCCGGAACGCGTTTAAAAAAGATCCGTCTTGAGAAAGGCCTGACCCTTGAAGAGGTGCAGAAGAAGACCAAGGTCCACGTAAATATTCTCAAGGCGATAGAAGGCGACAGCATCTCTAATCTAAACCCCATTTATTTAAAGGGTTTTATAAAGATTTACTGCGGTTTTCTCGGGGTTGACTACCGCGAGTATATGGTTGAGGAAAAAGAAGCGCCGGCACCTGTTGCGCAGGCTCCCGTTTCGTTAAAGACGGGGCATCCTTCAGTCCAACATGCGCATAAAGAGCCTTTGGCCGCAGCATCGCCAATCTTAAAGAATCCTCAGGTGCAGTTAGGTTCAAATGCTTCCGGCAGGCGGCTTAAAAAGATAATCATCGGAATTGCGGGCATACTCTGTCTTTTGCTACTGGCCTTCGGTATCAATAAATTTATTTTCTCTAAAAGAAAAATATCCGTTTCGGCGAAACCGAAGGCAGCACTTAAACAGGCGCCAAAGAAAGAAGTTAAAAAAGCCAGGGAGGTAAAGAATATTCCTGTTGCCGTATCCAATGCGCAGCCGATACCGATTAAGATTAAGAAAGAAGCCCTGCTTTCTGGTATTCGTTTAGGGTTGCGCACGCGGGAGAGTACCTGGGTAATGCTAAAGGTAGACGGCAGGGTGGTAGTGCAGCGTAAGCTTGAAAAAGGCAGAGGCGAGAATTACGACGGTAAAGATAAGATAGAGCTTTCTGTCGGAAACGGCGGCGCGATTGAATTGGAAGTTAATGGCCAGGTTTTCTCCAAGCTGGGCAGATGGGGAGAGCCGATTAAGGCAGTGATTACCAAAGAGGAAGGCTTGATTATTATCCCGCGATGAAAGCGAATATCTCAGTTTTAAGTCTTGGTTGCGCGCGAAACCTGGTGGATTCCGAGAGTATCCTGGGAAGGCTCTGTGGTAAAGGCCATCGCGTGGTAAGTATGCAGAAAGCTGATGTGGCGATTGTGAATACCTGCGCTTTCATTGAAGAAGCAAAGCGCGAGTCGATAGATGCGATTTTAGACTTGGTTCAACTTAAAAAAGATGGCAAGCTCAAAAAGATAATCGTTTACGGTTGTCTTGCCCAGCGTTATAAAGAGG
>CAYGZJ010000011.1:0-18285 GCA_964354335.1 uncultured Planctomycetales bacterium
CGGGGTCATCCTGACCGGCGGGTACGTATTTTTACATAACGAGCGTTTTATCCCGCCGATCCGCTACAGATCAGGGCTCATGATCCGTAACGATAACCGCGGAGAAGGCCATTTTGGTACGCATCGCAGCGGCGGGCGGACTCATGACGGGCTTGACCTATTGGCCCCGGTGGGTGTGCCGGTCTTTGCCAGCCGTTCCGGAATTGTCACTGTTGCCAAAGAGCAGAAGGGGATGGGCAAGTATGTGGTCATCCGGCATATCGACGGTATGACCAGCCTTTATGGCCATCTTTCCGAGATCTTCGTCACAAAAAATCAGATCGTCGGCCGTGGAAAACTCATCGGCCTGGTCGGTAAAACCGGAAACGCCAACTACCGCGATATCCTGCCGCATTTGCATTTTGAGATCAGGAAGAACCGCATACCGCAGGACCCGTTGCAGTACTTACAGTAAACTTAAGGCTTAAATTCAAAAATCAAAGTTAAAAATTCAAAATAAATCAAAAGGCCAAAGTTTAAATTTTAAAATTTAGACTTAAACCTTGTTTTGAATTTTGAATTTTAACCTTTGAATTTAACAAAATATGTTTAATATCATCTTACTCGGCATTACGAGTTTGCTGACTGATATTTCCAGCGAAATGGTCTATCCGCTGCTGCCGGCTTTTTTGGTCACTACCCTTGGCGCAAGCCCCGCGATCTTGGGCGTGATCGAGGGGGTCGCGGAAAGCCTGGCAAGTATCTTGAAAGTTTTCTCCGGATATTTCTCCGATAAAATACGCAAAAGAAAGCCTTTTACGATTTTTGGCTATGCCAGTTCAACTGTTGGTAAATTCATGCTATATGTTGCCGGCAGCTGGGGGATGGTATTTATCAGCCGCCTGATCGACCGTTTTGGCAAGGGCGTGCGCACTGCTCCGCGTGACGCGCTTATCGCAGATAGCAGTCAAGATGGCAAGCGCGGCGCTGCCTTTGGCTTGCATCGGGCGATGGATACGTTGGGCGCAGTCATCGGGGTGACGCTGGCATACCTTATTATTACTCAGTTTAAGACAGGCATCCGCAGCATCTTTCTTTATTCTTTGATCCCCGCTGTTTTGGGAGTAGTTATCTTGTTTTTTGTACGCGAAAAGAAACGCCAAGTAACAGACGCGTCCATAAAATTGCAGTTCCGATGGCGCTCTTTAGATAAAAGGCTGAAGTTATTTCTGATCTTTACCTTTATTTTTACTCTTGGGAATTCCTCAAACCAGTTTTTACTGCTGCGCGCCCAGAATATCGGCAGCACCCTGGGGCAGGTCCTCTTGTTTTATCTTGCCTATAACCTTGTTTACGCGGCAATGGCTTATCCGGCCTCACGGCTTTCCGATAAAATCGGCAGGAAGAAAATCATTGTCGCCGGATATCTATTCTACGGTTTGGTGTATTTAGGTTTTGCCTTTAACAGCGCGATTATTAATCTGTGGCTGTTATTCGGGCTTTACGGAGTCTATATGGGTTTTACCGAAGGAGTGGAGAAAGCGCTGGTGGCCGATATCGCCCCATCCGAGCTGCGCGCCACGGCAATAGGATTGCATGCGACGCTGGTAGGAATCGGCCTGTTGCCTGCTTCGGTCTTAGCGGGAATACTCTGGAAATATTTCGGCGCGGCAGCGCCATTCTATTTCGGCGGGATTATGGGAATTGTTGCCAGTGTCGGATTCTGGGTAGTTTTAAAAGACCTGTAATCTTAGTCCTTCGGCTCCATATGTACCACCACATCAGTAATTTCGGGAATCCTCTTCTTAATCTGTTCTTCAATCGCGTAACTGATTTTGTGGGCATCCTCCATATGCATACTGGCATTGACCTGAACGTGCAGGTCTACGTGCACATCATCGGGCCTGCCGCGCGAGCGTATCTTGTGGCAATTTTTAACCCCTTTTACCCCTAATACAATCTCTTCGATTTTATTGATGTCCAGGATCGCGGCAGCGTCACAGAGCACGATGGAGCTTTCTTTGATGATTTTAAAACCGGCAAAGGCGATAAAGAAGGCGATAAGGATAGTGACGATGGGGTCGACAATAGGATATCCCATCCGGATAAAAATAAGCGCGATGATGACGGAGAATGAAGTCAGGATATCGGCCCGGGTATGCAGGGAATCAGAAACCAGTATGTCGCTTTTTAAGGCCACGCCTTTGGCGCGCTCATAATTCATCACAAAGATGTTTACTGCCATCGTCACGATCATGACGATAAAGCTTTGTGCGTCGGTTTTGGCGGTAATGGGGTTGTGGAATCGCCCCAGGCATTCATGTACAAGGCTAAGGGCGACAAAGAAAAGCATGAAGGCAATGCCAAGGGAATAAAATGTCTCGTATTTTTTGTGGCCGTAGGGGTGGTCTTCGTCGACCGGCTGGCAGGCAAAATGAATCCCTACTAATCCGACAATATTTGAGGCTCCGTCAGAAAGAGAGTGAAAGCCGTCAGCAGTCATGCTGGAGCAGCGGGTGATGATGCCGTAGGTGATTTTAGCCACGGCGACTGCCCAGTTCAGGATCAGGATAAGAAGGAGGATTTTTCTGATTCTTGCGTAATGCTGATGGATTAATGTGCGCATAGTTATTGATTATACTGCTTTTGACCTTTAATTCAACTATTTTGTATGCTACAATAACAGCCCATGACGAGAATATTTTTATTGGTTATCTTTTTATTGGGCAGCGTCGGATGCAGCATGCGCTCCCTTCCTTTAAAACCGCAGCAACCCCTTGCCTTTCAAGAGATTGAACCCTTTAGTAAAAAAGATACTGTTCTTGTCTTGGCCCCGCATCCCGACGATGAGGCTATCGCCTGCGCGGGCATTATCCAAAAGGCGCTCTCTGCCGGCGCAAAGGTCTATATCGCCTATCTTACCAACGGAGACCATAACCAGGTAGCTTTTATTGTTTATGAAAAACGGCTGACAATTAAAAAGGGCGAGTTCCTGCACATGGGCAAGGTGCGCAAGCTGGAAGCGGTAAAGGCGATGAAACTTCTTGGTATTCCCGAAGAAAATCTTATTTTTCTCGGATATCCTGATATCGGGACATTCGCTATCTTCAGGCAATACTGGCAGACTGACCGGCCCTATCGCAGCCTTCTGACGCGGGTGACCAAGGTGCCCTATAAAGATGATCTTTCTTTCGCTGCCCCCTATGTAGGGGAGAGTATTTTAAGCGATGTAAAAACGGTTTTGCTGCGTTATAAGCCGAACAAAATCTTTGTCTCACATCCTGCTGATACTAATGGCGACCACAAGGCAGGCTATCTTTTTTTGCAGATTGCCCTGCGTGATTTACGCGCCGATATCCCCGCGCCCGCGGTCTATCCTTATTTAGTGCATTGCGCAGGCTGGCCGCTGCCCAGGCATTATCACCCTGAATTAAACTTGGCACCCCCCAAGAAATTTGCCAAATCCGGGATGTCCTGGCTTCAGGTGCTTTTAAGCCAGGCAGAGCTTGAGAAAAAGCATCAGGCGATCCTGTGCTATAAGAGTCAGACTGAATCCAGCGCTTTTTATCTGCTATCTTTTGCGCGCAGGAATGAATTGCTCTCTGATTTACCGGAAATTCCGCTTAAGCGGCAGGTTTCGGTCAGTGGCAGGGAGCCGGAGTTCAGTGGCTTTTCCGCTTTATTCCGGGACACCCTGGAAACTGTATATGAGGAAGATCGGACAACCGAAGAGGATATCTCGGATTCAGAGGGGAGAGCGGGGTTTGCGATTGTCGATAATAATTTAGTGGTGCGGATCGAGAAAAATAAAGAAGTGCGCTCGCGGCTAAGGTTTATCCTCTATCTCTTTGGTTATAATGACAGGTTGGCTTTTTCCAAGATGCCGAAATTGCGTATTATTGTCAAAAACGGAAGGTATAAGATTTTTGACGGGCCGAAGATTATCCGTCCTGAAGGGGTAGTTTTGGAAGCCAGCCCGGATCGCGTCACCATACGTATCCCGCTTTCGGTCTTAGGTGGTCCGGATTTTGTTTTAGCCTCAGTGCGGGCTTATGGGGGTATGGTGCCGGTAGACGCTACCGCATTTCGCCGGCTTACGATACAGTAAGGAGGAGCGATGATAGAATTAAAATCAATCAAGGTCAAGAAACCCGATGATATCAATGTAATACTGGGGCAGAGCCATTTTATCAAGACTGTGGAAGACCTGTATGAGGTGCTGGTCAATGCCGTACCGGGAATAAAATTCGGTTTCGCGTTTGTAGAATCCAGCGGCGCCTGTAAAGTCAGGTCAGAGGGGAATGACCCGGAATTAAAAGCGCTAGCCAGTGAAAATGCCCTTACTATCGCAGCGGGGCATAGTTTTATCGTGATGCTTAGGAACGCCTATCCGATCAACGTGCTTAACGCCATCAAGAATATCCCCGAGGTATGCGCTATTTATTGCGCTTCTGCTAATCCTATCGAGGTGATCGTCGTAGAGAACGCGCAGGGTGGCCGCGGGATCATGGGGGTCATTGACGGGGCAAAGCCGACAGGGGTTGAATCTGAATCTGATATCGCCTGGAGAAAAGAATTCTTGCGTAAGATCGGCTATAAGTTATAATTTTAGCTTGAATTTTTAACCTGTTTTGTTATAATTTTACCTATAAAGACTAATGGATGTTAAGAAGTTACGTAAAAATCTCAGCTATTTTGCCGGTTGGTTAGGCCTTACTACATGCTCTTTGATAATTAAGATCATCCCTGCGCGGTATCTGTATGACTTTGCCAGAAATATTTCGTATTTATGGTATCGCCTCGCGCTTAAACAGAGAAAAATCGCTCTGGAAAGTCTTGCCCTTGCTTTAGGGCAGGAGCATACAGCGCGAAAGCTAGAGCAGATTGCCAAGGATTGTTTTACGCTCATAGCAAAGGGAGCGGTAGAGTTGCTTTTTCTGATGGACCGGCCGCAACTTCTCAGGAAACACGTGCATTTATCCGGCAAGGAGCATCTGGATCAGGCGCTGGCGCGCGGCAAAGGGGTGATCTTGGTCAGCGCGCATTTCGGTAATTTTCCGTTGCTGATGGCAAAGCTAAGCCTTGAAGGCTACAAAGTCGCCGGGATCATGCGGCCAATGCGTGACAGCAGGGTGGAGAAAATGTTTTTAGAAAAACGCAAACGGCTTAATATCAAGACGATTTACAGCCAGCCGCGTAATACCTGTGTTAGTAATACAATAGGTGCCCTGCGCGACAACGAAATTGTCTTTATACCTATAGATCAGAACTTCGGTACCGCTGGAGTATTCGTGGAATTCTTCGGTAGAAAGGCTGCGACAGCTACGGGGCCGGTTGTATTTGCGCAGCGGACCAAGGCGGCGTTATTGCCGTGCTTTATCGTACGTCAACGCGATGATACCCACCGGATCATTTTTGAGCCGGCGATACAGATGCGAGAGGGTAAGAACGCGGAAGAGACTATCACTTTTAATATACAGCGTTTGACAACGATCATCGAGACATATATCAGGAAATATCCTGCTGAATGGGGTTGGGTCCATCGCAGGTGGAAGAGTCAACCAAAATAAAAGGAGGTGTACCATGGTGGAAGAGGCGAAGAAGGAAGGCGCGGATGCAAAGAAAATATTCTCAACGCTTTTTAAAGTTGTTCTGGGTTTGGTATTTTTAGGACTGGCAGCTTATTTGTTGATTGGTCTCCTATGGTGGGAGCATAGCTTGTTATTGATTAAAGGTTGTGCCGGCCCGTTTTTGATTCTGGCTGGTCTGATCACCTTGGCTATAGCTAAGGAATAAGTTAAGGGTCCACCTTTTAACGCAATAAATGGGGTCAGGATTAATCCTGACCCCATTTTTGTTTCCTTGTTTTCATTTTACAATTATAGTTTTTAAAGTATAATAAGTGAGTGTGTAATTTAGGAAATTAGTTGTGACGTGAATATCGCATTTGAACTGCCCCTCGCCTAAACTGGCTAAAATTCTCTTCGATAATTTTAGCCAAGGCTTCGGGGTTAATTCGCGGACGCCCCTGACATCAACGATGTCAGGGGCTACAACTTATGTCACAAAAAGCGTTCCATAAGTTGTCCGCTCATTAAGGAGGTTTCATGGAAGCAATCTTACGTAGAGAAATTATCGTCAATAAAACAGCTTGCCGTTTGATCGGGGTGTTAACCTTTGTCATTTTAACTGCACTTGGTGGTTTTGTGCGCATACCGCTTCCCTTTACGCCGGTGCCCATTACTTTGCAGACATTTTTTGTTCTGCTTAGCGCAGCGCTGTTAGGAAGAAGACTTGGAGTCACTTCTCAGGCGATATACGCGCTTTTAGGTGTTTTTGCCGCACCGCTTTTTTTGGGGCCGACAGCGGGTTATATGCTAGGTTTCATCGTCGCCGCCTTTTTAACGGGTAATCTGATCAAACACGCTAAAGATAGCTTCCTGCTGACATTCGGAATTTTCTGTTTAGCGGATCTAGCCCTGCTTTTGTGCGGGACTCTTTGGTTGAAACTTATCTTCGGTTATTCTTTTGGCAAACTGCTTTTGATAGGCGTGGTTCCTTTTATCCCGGGCGATATATTAAAGGCAATGGCGGCAACTGCTATTTATCTAAAATTGCATTCTCGCGTCAGGGAAGTTTTCTAGCGGACTTATTTAAGCTGATATCCGTTTTTAAGAGAGGAACGTAGGGTATGAGGGTAAGCGAAGTCATGACCAGGAAAGTGATCAGCCTTAAACCAGAAGATAACGCTCAGGAAGCCCTTGACCGTCTTTTCGCCATGGAAATCAGCGGATTGCCGGTAATCGACGCCTCGGGGAAGCTCTGCGGCATGTTTACCGAGAAGGAAGTCATCGTTAAAATCATGCCTAGCTACATGGAACAGGTGGGTAAATATATCTATCAGGAGAATCCCAGGGCGGTCAAGCAAAAAGTCTTGGAGATGAAGAATCTACAGGTCAAGGATGTTATGCGCAGGGAAGTCATTACGGTGGACGAGGATGCGCCGCTGTGCGAAATCGCGCACCTTATGTATATGCAGAAGGCCCGCCGGCTTCTGGTGCTTAATAAAAATAAAGATGTCGTAGGTATTATCGCAAGGGGGGATGTTGTAAAGTTTTTGTTTGAGGAATATATTCACCGGGACGCATGAAGAAGGTATTCCTGAAACTGATACTGCTTATCTCGATTGTCTGCTTTCTCGGTGTTTATTCGCGCCTGTGGGGTATGGAAGTCAGGCAGTCGCTTTCCCTGGCGATCTTCTCCGCCTCAATATTAGGTACGCTTTTTTTCTGGGATTTCCGCTTAAGCTTCGCCTTCATCGGCACCTCGATCCTCCTTGTCACCAAAACCATCGACCTGGAACACGTCATCGAATTCTCTTCACTTGAGGTAATCCTTTTTCTGGTCGGGATGATGGTGATCATCGGCCTCTTGAAGGATGCCGGTGTTTTTGCCTGGATCGTCAGCCTGATCTTGCGTATCCGTAACCTAAGCGGTAAGCGTTTTGTGCTGTTGATCTCGGTTATATCGTTTCTTCTTGCCTGTTCCGTGGACGAAGTCACCTCCATTATCTTTATGGTGGCGGCGATCCTTGAGATCTGCGCTTATTTTGAAGTCAGCCCCGTGCCGTTTATTATCATTTCGGTCCTGACTACCAATATCGGTTCGGCAGCCACGGTCTTGGGAAATCCTATCGGCATTCTTATCGCATCAAAATCCGGGCTTACTTTTGAGGATTTTATCTTGAAGGCTTTTCCTTTGGCGGCGGTATGTCTGGGGGCGACAATACTTATCGTCATGTTCTGGTACCGCAAATCGATTAAGGCCCTGGATGAAAAGATAAAAGGTTCAGGAAAAGATCTCCTTACTGCCAAGTCGCTTACCGTATCCTCGCCTCAGGAGTTACGTGTGAGCCTGGTGATATTTGCGATAGTCCTTGTTTTTATTTCGCTGCACCACCGCCTGGAGGTCGCCTGGGGGTTAGTTTCGAACACAGTGCTTCTGGTCGTGCCGCTGATCGTCAGCGGATGCGTGATGATCTGGAAGCATTCTCAGGCGCGTAAATTCATCGAGAAAGACGTGGAATGGTGGACGCTTTTGTTCTTTCTGCTCTTGTTTATACAGGCAGGCACTCTGAAATATACCGGATCAACGGTGTTTCTGGCTAAAAAACTTATCGTGGCCACCGGCCACAGCCCTGTGCTTCTGACCGGGGCAATGCTCTGGATAAGCACGATCGGATCAAGTATCCTCGATAATGTCGTGCTTGTCGCTGCCTTTATTCCGGTTGTCCAGGGCTTTGGGGCGCTGAACGTCAATCTGCAGCCGTTGTGGTGGGCGTTATTATTCGGCGGCTGCCTGGGAGGAAACATCACCCTGATCGGCTCAACCGCCAATATTGTGGCTTTAGGGATCATGGAGAAAGAAAAGAATATCCGCATGACATTTTTGCGTTGGTTTGGGATCGGCCTTACTGTCGGCGTGGCTACGACAATTATTGCCTGGGTTGCTTTGGTTTTTCTGCCGCATTACCAATAATTTTCTGCTGGACAAGAAAAAGAGCTTGTGTTAAAGTAAATAAGAATTTTAAGGAGGTCTTTTACTATGCGTAAAATTCATATGATTTTGTCGGTTGTGGTTTGTATTTGTTTTCTAGGTGTAGTTTCGGCATGGAGCCAGGAATCCGCTTCGGTTGAAGCTTCCGCTCCCGCGGCAGTCGCTACTGCTCAGGAAGCGGTCACAGCGCCTATAGCAGCGCTGGCTGATGAGCCGGAAACGCAGTGGTTATGGGGAGATGTATCCTCTGTTGATATTCAGAACAATCAGTTCACCGCTAAATACCGCGATTATGAAGGAACAGATGAGTTTAAGGAGATTATTATCAGCGTTGATGAACGGACCGCGTATGAAAACGTAAAAGCACTGCTTGATATAAAGCCAAATGATGCCGTAAGTGTTGATTATAAAGCTATGCCGGACGGCAGAAATATCGCCAAGCTGATCAGTGTTGAAAAGGCCGCAGAGCAAGTGGCAACTCCACCAGCGGTCAAGGAAGTTTCCGTATCAGAGCCGGCATCGGCAGCCCCTCGGGTGATTATTCCCCAGGCAGCAACTGAAGCCGCGGGAGCGCAAGCTGAGCAAGTATCGGTGTCTGATCAAACATCAGTACCTTAAGTAGCAATAAACAACAGGTATTATTATGATTAAGAGGCAGGAGGAAAACCTCCTGCCTTTTTCATTCCCGTTATGCAGCTGAATAATATAAAATTAGTGATCTTTGATCTGGATGGCACGCTCCTTGACGCCTATCAGCCGATCATCCGCAGCTTTAATTTTACCATGCGTTCGGTGGGTGCCAGGGAGCGTTCAGCGCGCACTATCCGAAGGGCGGTAGGATGGGGAGATGAGAATCTTTTAAGGCCGTTCGTGAAGATCGAAGACCTGCCGCAGGCGTTATCTATATACCGTAAGCATCATGCCAAGGCGCTGATGAAAGGAGCGCATCTTTTTCCTAAGGCGGGCCTCCTGCTTGCGCAGCTTAAGAAAAAAGGATATACGCTGGCAGTGGCCAGTAACCGTCCGACCAGGTTTTCGCACATTTTGATCCGCCGTCTCGGCATAAAAAAATATTTTGATTTTGTTCTTTGCGCTGATAAGCTCAGGCAGGGAAAGCCCCACCCGGAAATCATCGTTACCCTCATGCATAAGGCATCTTGCAACCAAACCCAGACGCTCTATGTCGGCGATATGGTCATTGACGCCCAGGCCGGCCGCAGGGCAGGGGTGCGGGTGATCGCGGTAGCCACCGGATCAAGCACCAGGCAGGAACTTAAAAAAGAAAAGCCGCTTCTCATTGTCAGGAAAATAGCGGACTTAATAAAGATATTATAATTTAACAGGTTGTGTTACGATGCTGTTTTGCTTTTGCCTTGACAGTTGAAGGTTTTTCGCTATAGTAGGTAAAGAGGTGTATATATGAAGAAAATTATTTTAATACTTGCGATAAGTTTTATTGCTTTTACTGCTTTTGCCCAAAGCACCAAAGCAAAGGTCATATTGCTTATTTCCGAGCAGAATATCGAGGGTCCGCAGCGCGCCTGGTGGGCAAGTGAAATCGATTTATCAACCACCGAGACAAAACTTGCCGGAAAACTCATTGCGCAAGGGTTTGAAGTGCTTGAGCCTTCGGCCCTTACTAAGGTTATCGACCAGGATAAGGCATTTCGGATCGTTAATTTCTCTGATTCAAAAGCCGTGAGTTTAGGCAATCTATCAAAGGCTGATTATGTAATCGTCGGTAAGGCGATTGCTTCTGCGGGAGGGAACGTGCCGCAGTCGAATATGGCTTCCTGTTTTGCAAATATTACTGCCAAGGTGATCAGGGTAAGCGACGGTAAAGTTATTGCTTATCTTGATGCCGCAGGCAGTTCTGTTCACATGGACAAGGTCACCGGAGGCAAAGAAGCCCTGACTAATGCAGGCGATGATCTGGGTTTAAAAGTTATCGATGCGCTGCAGAAAGAAGGGGGCAAGTAGCATGAAGAGGGCGCTTAGTTATGTTTTATTGGGTTTTTTGCTTATAAGCCTTGCCGGATGTGCTACGGAACCAACCGCACAGGTAGATAATGACGCCGGTGTAGCGCCTCTTCCGTTGTATTCCGGACCCAAAGCGCGGGTGGCAGTAGCGGATTTTGATGTTAAAGCTGCTAAGGCTACCGGAGAGATAGGCTCTGGTTTACGTGAGATGTTAGTGACGGCGTTGGTTAACAGCAGCCGTTTCAGCGTTCTGGAGCGTCAGCAGTTAGGCGCAGTAATGCAGGAGCAGGAATTGTCCGCCAGCGGAGCAGCGCAGCAGGGAGCAGGCGGACCGCAGAGGGGAAAGATCAAGACCGCGGATATAATCATCACAGCCGCGGTAACTGAATTTGAGCCAGCGGCATCGGGTGGCGCTGCCGGTATAGGCGGCGGTGGTAGTGTCGCCAGCGGTGTTTTAGGCGGCTTGTTGGGCGCTGCGATGAATAAGGCGCATATGGCTTTAGATATCCGTATAGTTGATACTTCTACATCTGAAGTCCTTGCCTCGACAAGAGTCCAGGGTCAGGCCTCTGATGTCGCAGGAGGTTTTATGGCCGGATTCATGGGAAGCTGGGCCTTAGGCGGCGGTTTAGGTGCCTACGCAAATACTCCGATGGAAAAAGCCATCCGCATCTGCATCATCGAGGCGGTGCGCTATTTGGCGCAGACGATCCCGCCGGGGTACTATAAATATTAAATGAAGCCACGACTTACGGAGTACTCGCTTACGCTCGTTACGACGTAAGTCGTTTGGCTGAATTTACTCCTGCAGTTGCAAGTAAATTTTTGGCGCGAAACGCCAGAAATTTACGAAGCGTTTAACTGCAGGAGTTGGATGGTAGCTTACCAGAAGTCAGAGAGGCTCATTCGTCCCTCGCCAAAACGCTTTGCAATTTCTTCGAAATTGCATGCGCAGGCTTCGGGATGAATTTGCCGATAATCAATAACGAGGGCAAATTCAATGGGTAAACGGAAACGCAGAGGAAAATTAAACTGGCGCTCTAAGCGCGCCAACAAGGGCAGAAAGCCTAACTTAGGGTAGGGTTATCTTTCGGCGCGCACTATAAAGCGCGAATCGCTATTTACGCTGATAGTGATGGTGCCGGACTTATCCGTGCGGTAGGTTTTTATATTTTCTGCAACAAGCATATCCAGGACTCTTTTCTCCGGATATCCCCGCTTACTTTTTTCATCCACACAAATAATCGCAATTTTCGGCTTAACCGCTTTTAAAAAGCCGATACTTGTCGCTTCCCTTCCTCCGTGATGCGATATTTTCAATACATCCGCTTTTATATCTGCGTGCTTAAGCAGCAATTGTTCCTCCGCAGCAAAATCAATATCAGCGCTTAAAAGGCAGCTGAAGTCTTTGTACCTGACCTTGATCACAATCGAGTTATGGTTTCCGCTTCCCTGTTGTTTTCCGGCCGCCGGCCAGAGCACTTGCAGGGTGGCTTCTCCTATGCGAAGTATATCCCCTTCTTTTAGAAAGCGGTAATTATTTTTTCCGCGGAAGATCTGTTCATACCAAGCCTGTATCGCGTTATCCCAGATGTCGATCGAGCCGGCATTATCGTAGAGGTATTTGATATTAAGCTTTGGTAGGATGAAGAATATCCCGCTTATATGGTCGGCATGGGGATGGGTGATGATCAGGTACTGGATATCCGTAATCTTGAGAGCCTGCAGATAATCAAGGAGCTGGTAGCCGCTTAGGAGCGTGCCTGTATCGACCAGCGCGTATTGATTATTTGATTGTATCAGGATAGCATCTCCTCTGCCCACGTCGATAAAACTGATCTTGAGCGCATCCTCCTGCGCAAAGCAGAGGCTATAGCCGAAGAAAAGTATTAGAAAAAGCAGTCTTTTCATTTTTTCATCGTCAGATATGCGGCGATTCCGAATATCGCGCTGACGCTATTAGTGATCATGTCCCGTATTTCAAAGACCCGCCAGGGTAAGATTTTCTGGAATCCCTCATCTAGGACTCCAACCGTTGAAGCAAAAATAAAAGCCAGCAGTCCGGCCATAAGGATACCTCTGTTTTTCTTATCTAAATCCCGCATAGCCAGCCAGGCCAACAGACCATATTCGATTATATGCAGCTTCTCGGCAATGAATGGTTGTTTCCATGCGAAGATAAAGGAGCTCAGAGTAATGATGAAAACTAAGGCCAGCCGTAAAGCTCCAAGCTTGCGCTTTAGGCTTATATAAAGCATGATCGCAAGAAGCGTTGCACAGAGTAAAACAAAGAAGGCTAGCAGCGCAGGTTTACCGAAAAGACGCTGCCCGAATCTCCAGAGCTGCTGCGCAAAAGAAGCGGAGATGATGATGTAGGCCCCTAGGAAAATAGTAACTTTGGAAATCCCCATGGAAGTTATCATAACATAGAGAACGACATCCGTCAAATTAAGGCAGGAGAAGGGAGTTTGCGGTTGATTTTTTCATTCGGCGTACTATAATAAAACTGTTTCCATTCAACTACTTTAAAGGGGTCAAATTCATGCTTTTTTTGTGGATTCTTTTAAGCACCTTCGTGGTCAGTCTTATTTCGTTGGTCGGAGTCTTTACGCTCTCGGTTAAGGAAAAGCTTTTAGAGAGAATCCTTTTGGCTTTGGTCGGTTTTTCCGCAGGCGCGCTTCTCGGCGGAGCGTTCCTGCATCTATTGCCAGAAGCGCTCGAGCAGACAAGCAGCACAAAAGTCTTTTCCTACTTAATCTTTGGAATTATCTTTTTCTTTCTCCTGGAGCGTTATTTTCACTGGCGCCACTGCCATGAGGAAGTCTGCAAGACCCACGCCTTTACCTATTTGAACCTGGTAGGAGACAGTCTGCATAATTTCTTAGACGGTATAATCATCGCCGTTAGCTTTACTGCTTCGATTCATCTGGGCATTGTCACGACATTGGCGATAATCTTCCATGAGATACCGCAGGAATTGAGCGATTTCGCAGTCTTGATTTATGGCGGATTTAGCAGGCAGAAGGCATTATTCTATAACTTCCTTTCCGCGCTTACGGCGATGCTGGGGGCGATTGTCGGGTATTTTATCTCAGGCGTCGCTGTGCATTTTACTACGCTTATCTTGCCCTTTACCGCAGGAGGATTCATCTATATCGCAACCAGCGATCTTATTCCCGAGATACACAAAGAAAGGGATTTGCGTCGCTCCACCTTCGCTTTCATCGCGTTTCTATTGGGCATCATTTTCATGGCCCTGGCTAAGGCATTTCTACCGGAATAACACCATCTCTTATTCAAAGAATATGAAAGCAATCGCGTTGATTTCTGGCGGCTTGGACAGCATTCTTGCTGCGAAGGTCATTCAGGGTCAGGGGGTGGAAGTCATACCTCTGCATTTCAAGATTCCCTTTTGCCACAAAGTTAAAGATTCTTCTTGGCAGTCTGCGTTGGTTAAGGATAATCTTGGCCTAGACTTGATTAAGATTGATTTGGAGCAGGAATTCCTCGAGGTGCTGAAAAATCCTCACTATGGGTTTGGTTCAAACATGAACCCTTGTATAGATTGCAAGATCCTTATGCTTTCTAAAACTAAGAGCCTGATGCAGGAGAGGGGGGCTGATTTTGTAGTCACCGGAGAAGTTCTTGGCCAGCGGCCGATGTCGCAACATAAGCAGGCACTTTTTCTTATTCCCCGCCGGGCAGGCCTGGAGGGTTTAGTGGTCAGGCCGCTTTGCGGCCGGCTGCTTCCAACGACTATACCCGAGACTGAAGGCTGGATCAAGCGCGAGAATTTATTGAATTTCAGTGGCCGCAGGCGAAATCCTCAATTTGACCTAGCTAAAGAACTCCAGATTAAGAATTTTTCTCAGCCATCAGGCGGCTGCCTTTTAACTGATCCGGGTTTCTCCCGTAGGTTAAGAGAATTGATCAAACATAAGAGTTTGACCGCGCAAGGCGTGGATTTGTTGAAATTTGGCAGACATTTCCGCTTGAGCCCTGATGTAAAGTTGGTAGTAGGCCGCGACGAACAGGAGGACAATCAGTTAGCTGGTATTGCCCAGGCAGGAGATTATGTATTCATGCCTCCGGAAACTGCCGGCTCAACAGCCTTAGGTAGAGGCGATTTTACTCAAAACCTGGTCGAGCTTTCCTGTAGGGTCATTGCCAGATATTGCGATAAACCAGTGGGAGCGAAAGTGAAGATATCCTTTCGCTTAGCTCAGGATAAAGAAGATAAGGTCCTGGAAGTCTTGCCTTTGGATGAGGCAGAGTTAGAGAAAATACGGGTATGAGCAAGGAAGCGCTTCTTTACGAAAAGCTAGAGAATCAATTGGTGCGTTGTTATTTATGCGCGCATCAGTGCAGCATAAAAGACGGGCAATTTGGTTTCTGCGGGGTACGTCAGAATATCGGGGGCAAGCTTAGCACCTTCGCTTACGGCAAAGTGATCGCCGCGCATGTTGACCCGATCGAGAAAAAGCCCTTGTTTCACTTTTTCCCCGGTTCAAAGGCATTTTCTGTAGCAACCATCGGCTGTAACTTCCGCTGCGGATTTTGTCAGAACTGGGAGATTTCTCAGGCCTCGTTTCGCACCGGTGATTCCGGCGGCGAAGAACTCGCGCCGTCAGTTATTGTGGAGAAGGCGATAGAAAACGGCTGCAAAAGTATTTCCTATACCTATACGGAACCAACGGTGTTTTTTGAGTATGCCCTGGAAACAGCAAAGCTTGCGAAGGCCAAAGGCCTGTATAATAATTTCGTGACCAACGGCTATATGAGCAAGGAGTGCCTTGAGATGGCAAGGCCCTATTTGGACGCGGCAAATGTGGATCTTAAGTTTTTTAGTGAGGAGGGCTATCGTAAGATATGCGCGGCAAGCCTGCAGCCGGTCTTAGATTCCATTTCCCGGATGCGCGCATTGGGGATATGGGTCGAGGTAACCACGTTGGTTGTGCCGGGTGAAAATGATACAGAGAAGCAGTTGCGCGGCATTGCGGAATTTTTGGCAGGCCTGGATAAAAATATACCCTGGCACATATCGCGTTTTCATCCTGACTATAAATTCAGTGACTATCGCGCTACGCCCGAAAAGACTTTAAAGCTGGCGCAAGAGATAGGGCATAAGTCCGGGCTTAATTACATTTACATAGGTAATGTCTACGGGTGGGGCAATGATACGCATTGCCATAATTGCAAGAAGCTCTTGATAAAAAGAGAGATCTTCAGCGTATTGGAAAATAATATAAAAGAAGGCAAGTGCGCTTTTTGTAAAACACCGATTCCGGGAGTATTCTCATGAGGGTTAAAAAAGCGCTTTTAATCGTAGATGTACAGAATGATTTCTGTCCCGGAGGCGCGCTGGGAATACCACAAGGCGACAGGATCGTGCCGAACATCAATAAGTATATAAAAATATTTTCCAAAAATAAGCTTCCTATTTTTTCCGCGCGCGATTGGCATCCGGTTCAAACAAGACATTTTTATGGTTTTGGGGGTGGGCTACCGGCGCATTGCATCCAAAATACCCACGGCGCTAAGCTGCACCCGGATCTTAAGTTACCCAAAGATGCCATCCATTTATATAAAGGTATGGATCCGCGCGCAGATGGTGATTCCGCGTTCCAGTCCGAGGATATAAGCGGGACCGCTTTTTTACACCTATTAAAGATTAAAAACATAACCGAGCTTTATATCTCCGGGCTAGCCACTGACTATTGTGTGCGCCTTACCGCTTGTGATGCCCTTAGGCGCGGATTTAAAGTAAGGATTCTTGTCGATGCGATACAGGGAGTGGATCTTAAGCCGAAAGATTCGGAAAATGCGATTAAGGAAATGGTTAAAAGGGGGGCAAAGAAAATAACCCTAAAGACAGTGAGGTAGGAATATGGCAAAGGCCAAGATCGATGTCTTTGATCTGCTCGAGAAAATAAGATGCGAAAAACCGGTGGTGCATCATCTGACTAATTGGGTGACTATTTATGACTGCGCGCAAGTCGTTAAGGTCATGGGCGGGTCTCCGGTCATGGCGCATGCCAAAGAAGAGGTTGCCCAGATGGCAAGGATCGCCTCAAGCCTTGTTTTAAATATCGGCACCCTTACCGTGGATTTTGTGGAAGCGATGAAAATAGCGGCGCACGCCGCCAATGAAAAAGGGATCCCGGTTATCCTGGATGTCTGTGGAGCCGGAGCCACGCGGTTACGCGATGAAAAGTGTTTTGAGCTTCTGGATGAAACGCATATCCATATTATTAAAGGAAATGCTTCGGAGATCGCCCGGATCAACGGAGAAGAGGTAAGCACAAAAGGAGTGGATGCTACGGAAATAGATAAAGATTTGTTTAAGATCGCACAAGAGCTTGCCATAAAGCGCAAGGCAACCGTAGTCGTTACTGGCAAAGAAGACATTGTAACTGATGGCAAGATATCGTATCTGATAAAAAACGGAGATCCGATGCTGACGCGTATCGTAGGAAGCGGCTGTATGGCTGCTTCAGTGATCGGAGCTTTTGCCGCGGTTGAACGGGATCTGGTGTGCGCCTCTTCTGCAGGGTTGATCTGTTTTGAGATCGCCGCTGAATGCGCGGCAGCCAAGAGCAAGGGCCCCGGAACATTTAAGGAAAATATCTTTGATTGCCTGGCCGCTCTCGATGAAGAGACTATCAAGAAGAATGAAAAACTGGAACGCCTATGAGAGGTTTTTATTTTATCAGCGATTCTTTATTAAGCAGGGCGGGGAACCTAAATGACGTTGCAGCTGCGCTAAAAGCAGGCGTGGAAGTCATCCAGTACCGGGAAAAGAATAAATCCAGCAGCCAGATGTACCAAGAGGCGCTTAAGCTGCGCGCTCTTTGCAAAAACACCACCTTTATTATTAATGACAGAGTGGATATCGCGCTTGCCGTGGGAGCGGATGGTGTGCATATCGGCCAGGAGGATTTTCCGTATATGGCTACCAGAAGGCTGCTCGGAAGTAAAAAGATCATCGGGGTCACCGTACATTCCCTTAAAGAGGCTGTCATCGCGGAAAAATCAGGCGCGAATTATTTAGGGGTCTCTGCGATATTTGGCACAAGGACCAAATCTGATGCCGGCAGGGCAATAGGAATAGAGATGCTTAAGGCAATCCGCAAAAAGGTCGCAATCCCGATGGTTGCCATCGGAGGCATAACGCTATCTAATGCTTCCCAGGTTATCGCATCAGGAGCGGATTGTCTCTGCGCGATCTCAGCCGTGGTCACCAGGAAAGATGTCCGTCGGGAAATAGAAAAATTCCAGCGGCTTTTTCCGATATCTGTTGCCTAAGATTTTTCATTATGTTAGAATAAATCTATGACGCCGAATATCATTGCCCTGACAGCATTTATTCTCGCTTATCTGTTATTTGTCTTCCTGCCGAATAAACGCACGCTTGTCGCTGTCACCGCCAGCCTGTTGCTTATCCTGACTCGGACCATCTCCCCAAAGGAAGCTTTTTTTGCCATTAATTGGAATGTTATGGGGATATTTGTGGGTACACTTATTGTGGCTGACTTTTTCATGGAAAGCCGCGTCCCCGCCTATATCGCTGAGATCATTGTGGATAGGGCACGCAATACTGCCTGGGCGATCTTGCTCATCTGTCTATTGACGGGTTTTATCTCAGCTTTTGTGGAGAATGTCGCTACTGTTCTAATCGTTGCCCCCATTGCCCTGTCTTTAGCCAAGAAACTCAAAATTAATCCGGTAAAAATGATGATCTGTATCGCTATCTCAAGTAACCTACAGGGG